>JADCFR010000321.1 GCA_020249415.1 Roseomonas sp.
ATCCGCTGCCGCGCAAGGCAGCGCTGGCGTGCCCGAGATCAATGTCTGGGTCGTGGTGCGACCCGATGACACGGTCGTGATCCGCATTGCGCGCTCGGAAATGGGGCAAGGCACGCTGACGGGCCTCGCGCAATTGGTCGCCGAGGAATTGGAATGCAATTGGTCCAAGGTGACCACGGAATATCCAACACCGGGCCAGAACCTGGCGCGTAATCGCGCCTGGGGGAATATGTCCACAGGTGGCAGCCGCGGCATTCGCGACAGCCATGATTATGTGCGCAAGGGTGGTGCGGCGGCGCGGATGATGCTGGTGCAGGCGGCGGCCAATGGCTGGGGCGTGCCGGTTGGTGAATGCAGCGCGGCCAATAGCATCATCACCCATGGCCCGAGCGGGCGCAGCACCAGCTTCGGCGCTGTGGCGGCATCGGCCGCGCGGCTGACCCCGCCCACCGATATTCCGCTGAAGGACCCCAAGAATTGGAAGATCGCCGGCAAATCCATCGCGCGGTTGGATACGGCGGAAAAGCTGAATGGCAGCCAGGTGTACGGCATGGATTTGCGCCTGCCCGGCATGCTGAATGCGGCGATCCACGCCTGCCCGGTTTTCGGCGGCAAGATCAGCGCCATTGACAGCAAGGCAGCGGAAGCCATGCCCGGTGTGAAGCATGTGCTGCGCGTTGGCGACAATGCCGTGGCGGTGGTCGCTGATACCTGGTGGCGCGCCAAGAAAGCGCTGGATGCGGTGAAGATCACCTGGGATGAGGGGCAGCATGCCAATGCGACCTCTGCTGCCTTTGCCGAGGTGATCAAGGCGGGGCTGGATGCGCCGGAAGCGGCGGTCGGCAATCGCAATGGTGATGCGCGGGCAGCACTGGCTGGCGCGGCCAAGCGCATTGAAGCGGTTTATGGCTATCCGCATCAGAACCATGCCTGCATGGAGACGATGAACGCAACCGCGCTTTGGACGCCAGAGCGTTGCGAAGTCTGGACGCCAACGCAGAATGGCGAAGCGGCACTTGCTGCAACCGCCGAGGCTGCTGGCCTGCCGCCGGCGCGGTGTGAGGTGCATAAGATTCACCTCGGCGGCGGCTTTGGGCGGCGCGGCGCGGTGCATGATTGGGTGCGCCAGGCGGTTGCGATTGCCAAGCAAGTGCCCGGCACGCCGATCAAAATGATCTGGTCGCGTGAGGAGGATATGCTGCAAGGCCGCTTCCATCCGGTGACCATGTGCAAGCTGCAAGGTGGTTTGGATGCGCAAGGTAATCTGGTTGGCCTGCATATGCGCCTTTCCGGCCAATCCATCGTTGCCGGCATTTTCCCGCAGAACATCCGTGATGGGCGTGACCCGGTGGCGTTTCAGGGGCTGAATGCCAGCGGTGGAGAAGCGGATATTGGCTATACCATCCCGAACCTGCTGATTGATCACGCCATGCGCAACCCGCATGTGCCGCCCGGCTTCTGGCGCGGGGTGAACCTGAACCAGAACGCCATTTATCTTGAATGCTTCATGGATGAGTTGGCCCTTGCGGCGGGCAAGGACCCCTTGGCGTTTCGTCGCGCGCTGATGGCAAATCATCCGCGCCATTTGGCGGTGCTGAATGCGGTGGCGGAGCGCGTGGGTTGGGGCAGCACTGCCGCGCCGGTGAATGGGCAGCCGGTATTCCGGGGCCTCGCGCAGACCCACGGTTTTGGCAGCTATGTCGCGGCCTGCGCTGAGGTTTCTGTCAGCGACAAGGGTGAGCTTAAAATCCATCGCATTGTTGCGGCCACAGATTGCGGCCATGCGGTCAATCCGCAGCAGATCGAAATGCAGGTGGAAGGGTCCTTTGTCTATGGGCTTTCGGCCGCGCTGCATAGCGAATGCACGGTGAAGAATGGCAGGATCGAACAGGCGAATTTCGATACCTATCAAGTGCTCCGCATGGATGAGATGCCAAAGGTCGAAACCATCATTCTGCAATCGGGTGGCTTCTGGGGTGGTGTTGGCGAACCGACGATCGCCGTCGCTGCCCCCGCCGTGCTGAATGCGATCTTTGCCGCGACCGGCAAGCGGGTGCGGCATTTGCCGCTGAAACATGCTGACCTCAGGCGGACGTGAGGGCAGCGCGGTTTCTGGCAAGCCTGCTGCTGGCCATGGCGATGCCTGCCATGGCCAGCGCGCAATCAGCAATGGTGACGGGTGATGCGGTGGTGCAATCGCTCACGGGCAGCGCGGGTGATCCAGCCCGTGGGCGCGCGATTATCGCTGATCGGCAAAAGGGTTTTTGCCTGCTCTGCCATGGCGGACCATTTCCCGAGGAACCACTGCAAGGCAATCTGGCGCCGAGCCTCGCCGGTGCCGGCAGTCGCTGGAATGAAGGCCAGTTACGTCTTCGTCTGATGGACAATAAGCGCGTCAATCCGGAGAGCATCATGCCTGGCTATCATCGGATCGAGGGCCTCAATCGCGTTGGAGCCATCTGGCGCGACAGGCCGATATTGAGCGCGGCGGAGATTGAGGATGTGCTGGCTTTTCTGATGGGGTTGAAGACGGAACAGGCGCCATGAAAGTCTCGCGACGCGTTTTGCTGGCTTTACCAGGGGCATTTCTTTTGCCGACGCCAACGCGTGCAGATCGGCAAAGCCTTGAGGCGGCCTTACGGGAATTCACCGGCGGTCAGCCGATGCGCGAAGGGCGTGTGCGGCTTGATGTCTCGCCGCTGGTCGAAAACGGCAATGCCGTGCCGATTACGGTTGCGGTGGAAACGCCCATGACCGCGGCGGATCATGTGCGCCGGATTGGCGTTTTCAATGAACGCAATCCGCAGCCAAATGTGATTTTTGCGCAATTCGGGCCGCGTTCCGGGCGCGCCTATCTCGCGACCCATATTCGCCTTGCGACCTCTCAAGCCTTGGTGGCGGTTGCGGAAATGAGTGATGGTAGTTTTTGGTCCCAGCGCGTCATGGTGGTTGTCACCTTGGCCGCCTGCGTGGAGGGGTAAGCCATGGCACGCGTGCTGCTTCGGGTCCCGACAATTGTTGAGAAAGGCGCGGTGATCGAATTACGCGCCCTGATTCAGCATGTCATGGAAACCGGCTATCGCCCGAATGCCGAAGGTGTATTGCAGCCGCGTGACATCATTTGGACCTTCACCTGCCGCTATGATGGGGAGGTTGTGTTCAACGCGACCCTGTCGCCGGCCATCGCGGCCAATCCCTTCATCGCCTTCACCACCATCGCGACGCAATCAGGCCCGATCAGCTTCACCTGGGCAGGCGATAACGGCTTCACGCAGACCGAAACGCGCCACATCACCGTGACATGAAGCGCATCGCTTTCGCGCTGCTCGTTTTTTGTTCGGTGGCGGTGGCTGAGGAAAGGCGCTCAGGGCTTTTGGATATGCGCCCCGAAGCCCAGGCGATGCAGCGCGATGACAGCATGAACCCTGGCATGTTGTGGGTATTGGACGGGGAAGCGCTGTGGGGCCGCAAGCCCAACCATGCCGCACCATCCTGCGCCGATTGCCATGGCGATGCCGCAAGCAGCATGCGCGGTGTAGCAGCGCGGTACCCTGCTTTTGATGCCGCGCGTGGTGCGGCGATTGATCTGGCCGGGCGCATCATCCAATGCCGCGAAACACGCCAAGGCGGCACACCCTTGGCGCGTGAGGGCCAGGAACTTCTGGCGCTGAGCAGTTTTGTCGCGCATCAATCACGCGGCCTGCCGATTGCACCACCCGAAGATGCCGGCATGCACGCCACACGCGCCCAGGGGCAGAGCATTTACATGACGCGGCTCGGGCAGCTCGATCTGTCTTGCGCGCAATGCCATGATGATCACGCAGGGCGCCGGCTTGCCGGCAGCATCATTCCGCAAGGCCATCCGACGGGTTATCCGATCTATCGCCTGGAATGGCAGGGTATGGGTTCGCTGCAACGGCGCCTGCGCGGCTGCATGGTGGGCGTGCGCGCCGAGCCCTTCGCCTATGGGTCAGCGGAATTCATTGCCATTGAAGCCTATTTGATGGAAAGGGCGCGCGGGATGCACGTTGAAACACCCGCGATCAGGCCGTGACGTGCTCTTGCGTGTTGTTCACAGCAGAAACCCCTGCACCAGGCCG
>JADCFR010000322.1 GCA_020249415.1 Roseomonas sp.
ATCGAGCCGCGCCGGCCCCAGCAGCCGCCGCAGCAGGATGGAGAGCAGCAGCGGCAGCCCCACCACCAGCGCGAGGCGGATCATCAGTCCCTGCAAGGAAATGGCGAGGTCAATGCCCATGAGCCCCAGCGCCAAGGGCGGCGCGGTGAAGGGCACGATCAGCGTGGTGATGATGGCGACCACCAGAGAAATCTCTCCATCCAGCCCCACCATGCGCGCGAAGGCCGGGGAGGATGTGGCAGCGCAGCCCATGGCGCTGATCACCAGCCCCGCGACCAATGGCCCGTCAAAGCCAAAGCCGCGCAGCACCAGGAAAAGCAGGATGGGGCAGACCAGCATCATCCAGCCGACCAGCATTGCCACCAGCACGGGCCGGCGCAAATAAGCCACCACCTGCGCCAAATCCACGCGTAGCAGCACAATCGTCATCAGTGTGGCGACAGTCAGGGTGACCACATCGCGAAACAAAGCGGCCAAGGGCGGGATGAAAAGCCCCGCAAAAATACCCAGCGCCAATAGCTGCCCACCGCGCCGGGCGGACCATTCCAGGAAGCCAAGCGTCATCAGCCGGGGCGTTTGCGTGTTATCATGGGATCGAGCATTCCAATTCGCGGCGCGCGACACAAGCTATGATGGAAGCTTGGAAGGAGAATACTGGCCATGCTGGCCCATGAACCGCTGATCCGGCTGGCTGCCTTTCTGGGTGTGCTGGGCGCCATGCTGGTGCTGGAACGCGCATTTCCGCGCCGGGCGCAGCGGCTTTCCTGGCGGCGCTGGCCGGCAAATTTCGGGCTGGTGGTGATTTCATCGCTATTGGTGCGGCTGCTCGCCCCGGCTGCTGCCATTGGCGCCGCGCTTTATGCGGAAAGCCAGGGGCTTGGGCTGCTGCGCTGGTTGGGGCTTCATGGGTTGGTCGCGGGCGTCTTGGCGGTGCTGCTGCTCGATCTGCTGATCTATTTCCAGCATCGCGTCTTTCACGCCGTGCCGGTGCTGTGGCGGCTGCATCGCGTGCATCACGCTGACCCGGAATTGGATGCGTCTTCCGGCTTGCGCTTTCACCCGCTGGAAATTCTGCTGTCCATGGCGATCAAGATAGCGGCGGTGGTCGCCCTTGGCGCGCCGGCTGAGGCTGTCTTGGTGTTCGAAGTGTTGCTGAATGCGACAAGCCTGTTCAACCACGCGAACCTTGCCTTGCCCGCTTGGCTGGATCGCGCCTTGCGTCTGGTGCTGGTGACGCCCGATATGCACCGCGTGCATCATTCCGAAGTGCGCGCGGAAACCGATAGCGATTTCGGCTTTTGCCTTTCCTGCTGGGACAGGTTGTTCGGTACCTATCGCGCGGAACCCGCCGCCGGGCAGCTTGGCATGGTGATTGGTGTTGTGGAGTTTCGCGCGGATCAGGAACAGCGTTTGGATCGCTTGCTGACCCAGCCTTTGCGGCAGCCGGGATAATCCAGTCAGTATCACGCGATACGCGAAGCGCTAATTCTCCAATTCGCTGTCCCAATACAAATAATCCCGCCAGCTTTCGTGCAGATAATTCGGCGGGAAGGACCGGCCATTTTCCTGCAATTCCCAACTTGTCGGCTGACGCGGTGTCTGGCGTGGGATCATGGCGCATTCGCGCGGTAGCCTGCTGCCTTTCCGCAAATTGCACGGCCCGCAGGCGGTCACCACATTATCCCAGGAGGTGCGCCCGCCGCGCGAACGCGGGACCACATGGTCAAAGGTCAGATCGGGCGTGGGATAGCCACTGCCGCAATATTGGCATTCGAAGTGATCGCGCAGAAAAACATTGAAGCGCGTGAAGGCCGGGCGGCGCGCGGCGGGGATGAATTCCTTAAGCGCAATAACACTCGGCAAGCGCAGCGCGATGGAGGGTGAATGCACTTCCACGTCATATTCATTCAGCACCGAAACGCGGTCCAGAAATACGGCCTTGATGGCATCCTGCCAGGACCAGATGGACAGCGGAAAATAGGAAAGCGGGCGGAAATCCGCATTCAGGACAAGCGCGGGATAGGCATTCGCCCCCGCGAAGGTACCGCCATCTGGCAAGCCTCGCTCCTTCCAGCGCGGCGCCACATCATGCGGGGGCTCTATTCGGCGGGAACCCCCAGATGTAGTGGTGCCGCCGCGACTAGGGACTTCATGACATGCGCCGCGCCGCGCTGCAAGCCATCCGGGGCAGGTTTCACCCGGCTGTCATAGTGCCAAGGCTGCGCGCCAGCAGCGCCGTGCCGGCGGCAAGCCCGGCGTCATCCAGCCCATGGCCCAGATCGGGGCGGAGCAGGAGTTCATGCGGCACGGCTTCCGCCTGCAGAAGCCGCGCGGCCTGGCGGCTCGCCATGGCGGGCACCACCTCATCCGCTTCGCCATGCACCAGCAAAACAGGCGGACGGGCAGAGACTTCGGCGGCGAAGCTTTCCGGCGCCAAAAGCGCGCCCGAATAGGCCAGAATACAGGCGGGTGCCGGCACCGCGCCGCGCAGACCCGCGAAAAGCGCCACCATGGCCCCCTGGCTGAAGCCCATAAGCGCCAAACGGTCTCCGCCAAGGCCGAGCTCGGCCAGCTTCGCGCGGGTGAAATCGCCAAGGATGCCGACGGCGTGGCGGAGCCCCGCTTCAAGCCGCGCCGGCGTGCGGTCCATGATATCGAACCATTGCCGGCCAAAGGGCGCGCCCTGAAAGGGGAAGGGCGCATGGGGGGCGATGAAGAGGGTATGGGGCAGGGCCTCGGCCCAGACCGGGGCCAGGTCAATCAGGTCAAAGCCATCCGCCCCCACGCCATGCAGCAGCAGCACGAGCGACTCGGGCTTGCCGCCCGAAGCGGGGCCATATTGCGGGCCTTCCAAAGCTGCCATCTGGGATTCTCCCCTTGCTTGCGATGCGCTTCGCCCGCTACCCGGCGGAAGCCATGGATGCAACGCCTGAAATCACGCGCTTCGCGCCAAGCCCAACGGGGTATTTGCATCTGGGCCATGCGCGGGCTGCCTTGTTTGCCTGGCGCCGTGCGCGCGCAACCGGCGGGCGGTTTTTGCTCCGGATCGAGGATATAGATACCACGCGCTGCCGCCCGGAATATGAGGCAGCGCTTTTGGAAGATTTGCGCTGGCTGGGCCTGGATTGGGACGGCACGCCGCGTCGGCAATCCGCGCATTTTGCCGAATATCGCAAGGCTTTGGATGGGTTGGCCTCGCGAGGCCTGGTTTATCCCTGCTTTTGCACCCGCGCCGATATCGCGCGCGAAGTGGCCGCAGCGGGTGCGGCGCCGCAGGGGCCGGATGGGCCGCTTTATCCGGGGATTTGCCGTGACTTGCCGGAAGCCGAGGCCGCGCGCCGCATCGCCGCCGGGCAGCCCTATGCGCTGCGTCTGCATACGACGCGCGCTTGTGAGGCCGTCGCCGGACCCTTGCTGGCGCATGAGGAAAATGAGGGCTGGCATGAATGCCGCCCGAAAGTTTTCGGCGATGTGGTGCTGGGGCGGAAGGATGTGCCGGCATCCTATCATCTTTGCGTCACGCATGATGATGCGCTGCAAGGGATCACGCTGGTGACGCGCGGTGATGATCTGAAACCAGCGACTGATTTGCATCGGCTGATCCAGGCGCTGATGGGCTGGCCCGCGCCGCGCTATGCGCATCATCCGCTGCTGCGTGACGGGACCGGGCGAAGGCTCGCGAAACGTGATGGTGCGGAAAGCCTGCGGGCCTTGCGGGAGAAGGGGCTCAGTGCGGCTGAGGTGCGGGCGATGG
>JADCFR010000323.1 GCA_020249415.1 Roseomonas sp.
CGCCCAACAGATGGCTGATCGGCACCCGCACATCCTGGAAGAAAAGCTCGCTGGTGTCCTGCGCATGCAGGCCGATTTTCTCAAGATTGCGGCCCTTGGTGAAGCCGGGCCTATCTTCCTCCACACAAATCAGGGAAAGCCCGCGGCTGCCGCCTTCTGGGTCTGTGCGGCAGACCACAATGACCAGGCCGGCATTCTGGCCATTGGAGATGAAGGTCTTGGCGCCATTGATCACCCAATAATCACCATCACGCGTGGCCGAGGTGCGGATCGCCTTCAAATCGCTGCCCATGCCAGGTTCAGTCATGGCGATGGCGCCGATCATCTCACCCGCTGCCATTTTGGGTAGCCAGGCGCGTTGCCGTTCCGCATGCGCATAGGCGAGGATATAGGGTACGACAATGTCGGAATGGAGTTGAAAGGCAACGCCCGAGGCATTCACCCGGGCCAATTCCTCAATCACCACGGCGGCATGGCCGAAATCCCCGCCGCCACCGCCAAATTCCTCGGGCAGCATGGTGCAGAGAAAACCTTGCGCCCCGGCCTTCCGCCATAGGTCGCGCGGTACCTGGCCTGCGCGTTCCCAATCGCGATGGAAGGGTACCACTTCCCTTTCGATAAAGCGGCGCAATTGGTCGCGGAATAATTCATGCTCGGCGGAGAAAATCTGGCGGCGCTTCAGGCCTTGCTGGGCGTTATCCATGGCGTGGTTTCCTTGTTCTTCTGCCGTCAGGATGCCTTGAGAAGCTGCGCAATTTCAACGTCCGAAAAGCCAAGGCCACGCAAAATCGCCGTAGTGTCTTCGCCGCGCAGCGGTGGGGCGGTGCTGGGTTTCGCCTGGCTGCGGGAAAAGCGCGGCGCCGGGGCGGGTTCCGCCACGCCATCCTGCAACCGGAAATTGCCGCGCGCCTGATTATGCGGATGAAGCGGCGCTTCATCCATGGACAGTACCGGCACGACGCAGCCATCGCTCTCGGCAAAGATCTCGGCCCAGGCATTGCGGGTTTTTGTGCGAAACACGGCAGCCAGCCTGGCCTTATGTGCGGGCCAATGGGTAGGGTTCATGCGGTCCTGGAATTCGCCTTCATCCAGGCCGAGGCGTGCGAGCATTTCCGCAAAAAATTGCGGTTCAATCGGCCCCACCGCGACAAAACCGCCACAGGCGCAGGCATAGGTATCGTAGAAAGATGCGCTGCCATCAAGAAGATTGCCGCCGCGCCCGCCATGCCAGCGCCCGCGCGCCTTCATGCCATAAAGCGGCGCCATGAGCAGCGCGGCACCATCCACCATGGCGGCATCCACCACCTGGCCCTGACCACTTTGTGCGCGTTCCAGCAGCGCGGCGAGAATACCAAGCGCGAGCAACATGCCGCCACCGCCATAATCGCCAATCAGATTGAGCGGTGGGGCCGGCGGCGTATCCGGCCTTCCCATGGCGTGCAAGGCGCCCGTGAGCGCGATGTAATTGATGTCATGGCCGGCCCGCAGGGCCATTGGCCCATCCTGCCCCCAGCCGGTCATGCGGCCATAGATCAGCTTTGCATGGCGCCCGCACATTTCATCGGGGCCGAGACCCAGGCGCTCCATCACGCCTGGGCGAAAACCTTCGATCAACACATCAAATTCCGTAATCATGCGATGCAGCGCGGCAATGGCAGCCGGGTTCTTGAGATCAAGCACGAGGGAGCGCCGCCCACGGCTGACAATATCGCGCCGATCACCTTCGGGGCCATTGGGGCGGTCAATGCGAATGACCTCAGCACCCATATCCGCGAGCAGCATGCCGCAAAACGGCCCGGGGCCAATGCCAGCGAATTCCAAAACCTTGATGCCCTGCAATGGTCCCATCACTCATGCCTCCCGTTATTGTCTTGTTGGATGATGTTCAGTCCTGAGATTGATCCTGGCGGATGGCTGCCGCTGGTCCGGTGCGGGCATGGGTCAGCGCGGCAAGGCGCAAGGCGCTTGCCAGCGGCAGGCCCTGCGCAGCGCGGGCCGTATCCACCTCTGCCACCAAAGAAGCAAGGCTTTGGCCGCGCTGCGCGGCAGCGCTTTCCAAGACGGTCCAGAATGCCGCTTCAAGGGCAATGGAGGTCGCGTGCCCTGCCAGGCGAAAGGAGCGCTTGATCAAATGATTTTTCATCTCATGCGCGGCCTGAAGGGAGACCCTGCGCTAACCCGAATAACTCGCGATCTCGATCAGATTGCCATCGGGATCGCGACAATAAACCGACATGATCGGCCCCAGCGCGCCGGCCTTCGCGACTGGCCCCACCTCCACCGTCACACCACAGGCGCGCAGATAATCCGCCACCTGATCCGATTTCATGGTGACCACAAAGCAAAGATCATCCGTCCCCGGCACACCGCCCGCAGCACCGGTGAACCATTCTTCCTGCGTCGCGCTGATTGGGCGCAGATTGATCTTCTGCCCCCCGAAGCGAAGCGAGGTGCGGCGATGCGGGCCGAATTCCTCCCGCTCCATCCCCAGAACGCGCTGATACCAGGAAGCGGAGATTTCCACATCGCGGCAGGTAATGACCAGATGATCCAGGCGATCCACGGCGAAACGCATGATGCTTAGCCTTTCTTCGGCAAACGGGCCGTCACTTCGATTTCAATGCGCATGATATCAGTTTGCAGCCCGGCATGGATCAGCGTGGAAGCCGGGCGCGCCTTGCCGAAATGCTTGCGAAAGACGGGCCAGCAGGGTTCCCAATCCTCTCGTCTTGGCACAATGGTCAGCACGCGGACAACATCATCCAAGCTGCAGCCGGCTTCCGCCAGGGCGCGGCTGATATTGGCGAAGCATTGTTCGGCCTGCGCCACCACATCCGGTGCGATGGTCATGGTCGCGTAATCATAGCCCGTGGTGCCGGAGACCCAAACATAATCGCCATCCACCACTGCGCGGGAATAGCCAATCTCCGCTTCAAATTTGGAACCGGAAGAAATCAAGCGGCGTTCATTCATGGCGTTATGTCCCTGTCACGCGGTGATTGGCCCGCCGCATTTTTCCGGGCGGAATTTGCGTTCGGTGGAGGCTGGAAACTTTGCAAGTCTATCCGCCGGGCGGATCGGGCGGCGGACCAATTCGCCACCGCAATTCGGGCAAAGCCCGCCCGGTAGCTTCGTGCGCGTGCAATCAACGCACCAGGTGCATTCAAAGGAACAGATCAGCGCATCACGGCTTTCCGGCGGCAGATCAC
>JADCFR010000324.1 GCA_020249415.1 Roseomonas sp.
AGCGCGCTTCGACCACGGCACTCAACGCCTATTTGCAGCCGCTTGTCGCGGGTTATCTCGGCAAGCTGGAAGGCGCGCTCGCCGATGAAGGTTTCGGTGGGCGGTTTCATATTGTGCAATCCAATGGCGGGATCATGTCCACCGCAACGGCGCGGCGCTTTCCTGCGCGCACCGCGCTTTCTGGCCCGGCAGCGGGGGTGATTGCGGCGGGTGCCATCGCCAAGGCGGCCGGCTTTAGCCATGTGATTACCTGCGATCTGGGCGGGACTTCCTTTGATGTGTCGCTGATTGCCGATGGGCAAATGGCTTTGGCGGCACAGGCGACGATTGACTTTGGCCTGGTCATCCGCTCCCCGATGATTGAAATCACCACCATCGGCGCGGGCGGCGGTTCCATCGCCGCGGTGGATCGCGGTGGCTTGCTGCAAGTGGGGCCGGAAAGCGCGGGCAGTCGTCCGGGGCCGGTCTGTTACGGGCAGGGCAATGATCGCCCGACGCTGACGGATGCGAATCTCGTGCTGGGCCGCATTAATGCCGCGCGGCCGATCGGTGGTGCGCTCACCAGCCTTGATGTGGATGCCGCGAAGGCCGCGATTGTGCAGCATGTCGGGGTACCGTTGGGGCTGGACGCCATGGCGGCGGCTGAGGCCATTTTGCGCGTCGCGAACGCAAAAATGGCTGGCGCCATCAGGCTTGTTTCCATCGAACGCGGGCTTGACCCCGCGCGCTTTGTCGCACTGCCCTTTGGCGGAGGCGGTGCCTTGCATGTCGGCGCCTTGCTGACCGAGGTCGGCCTGAAGGCAGCTTTGGTGCCGCGCTTTCCCGGTGTCACCTCCGCGCTTGGCTGCATCATTGCCGATGTGCGGCATGATCAGGTGCGCACGCTCAATCTGGATTTGGATAGCCTCGATCCCGCCGCGCTGGATGCGCATCTGGTGCGCGAAGCAAGTGCCGCTGTCGCGGTGGTGCGTGCTGCCGGCCTGCCGGTGGAGGCGATTGAAACGCTTTTTACGCTTGATATGCATTACGCGGGGCAAACGCATACTGTTGCGGTGCCCTTGCCCGTGACCGTGGTGGGCAATAGCACCGGCGTGACGCGAGCCATTGTGCGCCAGGCCTTTGAAGCCGCCTATCAGCGCGCCTTCAGCCGCTTGCTGCCGGGATTACCGGTCAGGATTGTCTCCTTGCGGACTGCCGCAATTGGCCGGCGCCTGGCATTTGATTTGGCCGCCCTTGCACCGGACGGGGATGCAAGCCTTGAAAAGGCTGCGCGCGGTGCGCGGCAGGTTTGGTTCGATGGCGCCTGGCATGAGGCGCGCATCTATGCGCGACTTGAACTGCCCGTGGGCGCTGAAATCCCAGGCCCCGCCATTCTGGAACAACCCGACGCAACCGTGGTGATGGATCCTGGCCTGGTGGCACGGGTGGATCGCTTCGGCAATCTGATCATCGAAAGGGCGTGACCATGGCCGCCGCCATTCCCATCAGCGAAACTGCTTTGCTGCTCTGTGATTTGCAGAATGATTTCATTCACCCCAAGGGCGCCTATGCGCGCGGCGGGCAAGGTGATGCCAGCATTGCAGCGCTGCCCGCGCGCCTCGCGCCGCTCTGCGAAGGGTTGCGCGCGAAAGGTGGGTGGATCGCCTCCACGCATTTCACGCTGGTGCCGGGCAAGGGGGGTGAGCCTTTCATTGCGGAACACCTCAAGCAAATGCGGCCCTTTTTGCGCAAGGGGGATTTCGCACCGGCGTCTTGGGGCCAGGCATTGGTGGATGAATTGGCGCCATCCGATCTGATGGTCGAGAAGATTGGCTATGACGCTTTTTGGAATTCGCGCCTGGAATGGGCCTTGCGCAAAGCAGGCATTCGCGCGCTGCTGGTCGCGGGCATTGTCACCAATGGCGGTGTTGCTTCCACCGTGCGTGGCGCGCATGTGCGCGAATTTGATGTGACGGTCTTGGAAGATGGCTGCGCGGCGTTTTCTGCTGCGGTGCATCAGGCGGCGATTGCAGGGCTGCGCCCGGTGGCGCGCATCACCACCATTGCTCAGGCTTTGCAGGAAATAACAGGGATTTAGGTCATGGATAAGTTCGGCATTGGTCAACCGGTACGGCGCAAGGAAGATGTGCGGCTGCTCACAGGGCGTGGCACCTATACGGATGACATGAACCGCCCCGGCCAGGCGCATGCGGTGGTGCTGCGCTCACCACACGCCCATGCGCGCATCATCTCCATGGATGTCAGTGAAGCGCGCGCCGCCCCTGGCGTGCTGGCGGTGCTGACAGGGCATGACGCCATTGCTGATGGCGTTGGCGCGCTACCGGTGCAGGTGGAAGTCCCCGGCAAGGACAAGCCGCTTTTCGCCCCCACACGCCATATCCTGCAAACCGAACGCGTGCGCTATGTGGGTGACCCGGTCGCACTCGTAGTCGCGGAAACCCGCGATCAGGCAATGGATGCCGCTGAGCTCATCCAGATTGACTATGAAACCCTGCCCAGCATTACCGAAACCGGCAGGGCGCTTGATGCTGACGCGCCGGTCATTTGGGAAGACCAGGGCAGCAATCTTTGCGTGCATTGGGATAGCGGCCGCGCCGCGGAAGCGGATGAGGCGTTCACTAGGGCCGCGCGCATTGTCTCGGTTGATCTGGTGCAGAACCGCATTGTCGGCAATCCGATGGAACCGCGTGTCGCGCTTGGTGATTGGGATGGGGAGAGGTGGACGCTGGTTTCGCCATCCCAGGGCGCGGTCAAGGTACGTGATAATCTGGCGAAGCTGGTGTTCAATGTGCCGCTCGAGAAAATCCGTGTCATTTCGCCCGATGTCGGTGGCGGTTTTGGCCTGCGCGGCAAGCTGTTTCCCGAAAGCGCCATGGCGCTGTGGGCGGCGCGCAAGCTTTGCCGGCCGGTGAAATGGCGCGCGGGCCGGACGGAGACCTTCCTGTCAGACCCGCATGGGCGGGATCATGTGACGCATGCCGAAATGGCCTTTGATGAAAACGCCAAGGCGATTGGCGTGCGCATCCGTACCCTGGCCGCGATGGGCGCCTATTTGCTGGATTTTGGCCCGCGCGTGCCCACCATGGCGGGCGGGCGCATCAATGGCACGGTCTATGACCTTCAGGCCTTGAATGTGCAGGTGCGTTGCGTCTTCACTAATACGGTGCCGACCGACGCTTATCGCGGCGCTGGCCGGCCGGAAACTGCCTATGTGCTTGAGAGATTATTCGACCAAGGTGCGGCTGCCTTCGGCATTGGGCGGGATGAAATTCGCCGGCGGAATTACATCCGCCCGGATCAGATCCCCTATCGCAATGTCGCCGGCAATGTGATCGATTCTGGCCGTTTCGCGGAAACCCAGGATATGGCGCTGAACTTGGCCGATTGGCAGGGTTTTGCTGCGCGCCGTGCTGAAGCGGCCAAGCGCGGCAAGCTGCGCGGCATCGGCCTTGGCTATTTCATTGAAGCCTCAGGCGGGCAGCCTTTTGAATGGGCGCGTGTGGCGTTGACGTCCGAAGGTCGTGCCAAGCTCACCGTTGGCACTTTCAGCCATGGGCAGGGGCATGAAACGGCCTTTGCGCAAATCCTCTCGGAAAAACTCGGCCTGCCGTTTGACGCGATTGATCTGGTGCAGGGCGATTCTGATGTGGTGCTGAAGGGCGGTGGCACGGGTGGGTCGCGGTCTTCGCAAATGGGCGGTGTCGCCACCAGCCGCGCTGCCGTGCTGGTCATTGAAAAAGCCAAGCGCATTGCCGCGCATCTGCTGGAAGCCGGTGTGGCGGATATTGAATTCCTCAATGGCCGTTTCAGCGTGGCCGGGACGGATATCGCCACAAGCTGGCCCGCGGTGATCGCCGCCGCGCATGATCCCGCGCGCCTGCCGCCGGGAGAAACGCCGGGCCTGGACGAACAACTGACCTATACGCGCGATACGGAATGCAATTTCCCCAATGGCTGCCATGTCGCCGAAGTTGAGATTGATCCCACCACCGGCGAAGTCTCCATCGCCAATTACGCGGCGGTGGATGATGTTGGTGTGCCGATCAACCCCATGCTGGTGCATGGCCAATGCCATGGCGGTATCATGGCCGGTATTGGTCAGGCCATGCTGGAACATGCGCAATATGATCCGGAAAGTGGCCAATTCCTGACCGCGACTTTTCAGGATTACTGCATGCCGCGTGCGGGTGATGCGCCTTCCTTCAACCTTGATCTGAATGTGGTGCCTTGCCCATCCAATGATCTTGGCGTGAAGGGCGCGGGTGAGGGCGGCGCTTGCGGTGCGCCGCCTGCCATTATTTCAGCGGTCTGTGATGCGCTTGGCGTTGCGCATATTGATATGCCCATCACGCCAGAAGCCGTCTGGCGTGCCTTGCGGTCAAAACAGGCGGCTTGATTTAGTGTGTTGCCCATTCACCTTAGTTCATGGGCAAAACACTAAAAACTTGTTTGATCGCATTTTCCGAGTCGCCAAGTGATTCCACTTGGCTTGAAAATGCTTAGCCAACAGGCCGCACGCCCCAGGGATAGGGCATGCTACCCTGGGCAAGCCCGGTAATGCTGCGCCGCCAGGCGCTGCGGATGCGGAATTGGCCGAGCGGGATGGTCGCCACATCATCCTGCGCAAGCTTATTGATCTCATCCGCCAGCGCCTTTTGCCGTGCGGCATCCGGTGCATCAAACCAGGCCTGGATGCGTTCCTGCATCGCTGGGCTGTCATACCAGCCAAACCACCCGGTCGCGCCCGGTCCTTTCACCAGCGAACTCACTGCCGGGTTCAGATAGGCCAGTGACGATCCATAGGTGTGGAAAATACTCCACCCACCGCGATCGGCGGGTTCCGTGCGCACGCGGCGTTGCACCACCGTGCCCCAATCGGTTTCCGCCAGATCCACATTCATGCCAATGCGGCGCAGCCGATCCGCGGTCACCTGGCCATGCGGGCCAATCAGCGGGAAATCGGTCGGGTTGATGATGACGACTTTCTCGCCATTGTAACCACTCGCTTGCAGGGCGGCGCGGGCGCGGTCCAGGCTGCGCGGCGGGGCATTCAGCGCCGAAAGATCCTCAACACCATAAGGCGTGCCGCACGGAAAGAGGCTCCGGCATTCCTGCCAAACGCTGCGATCATCGCCAAGCGTGGAGCGCATGTAATCCGCCTGATCCACCGCCAGCGCCACGGCTTGCCGCGCGCGCAAATTATTAAACGGCGCCTGCAGGTGATTGAGCCGCATGATACTCATCAAGCCGGTCGGGTTCAGCACGCCCACTTCAATATTGCGGTTGCGTTGCAGCGTCGGCACCAGATCGGCCAGCGGTTGTTCCAGCCAATCAATCTCGCCTGATTGCAGCGCGGCTGCTGCTGTCGCGGGGTCCGGCAGGATATGCCATTCAATGCGCGGGAAATGCGCGACCTTACCGCCGGACGCCCAATCGGATGGCTCATCGCGCGGG
>JADCFR010000325.1 GCA_020249415.1 Roseomonas sp.
CAGATCGCCGAACGCGGCGGCTTCAAGGAATTGGTGGCGCAAGGCGGGCATTTCGCGGAGCTGGTGCGCACGCAGCTGACGGGTTCTGCCAGTACTTGATCATGATCAAGGCATTCACGTGCTGACGCTGCAGGATGGGGCGGTTACGCAAACAACCTGAAGGCAGGCCATCATGAACCATCGTCATCGCAAGGTATTGCACGCCATATTCGCCCACCCCGTCAGCGCCAATATTGACCCCAAGGCGGTTGAGGCGGTGTTTGAGGAACTCGGTGCCGAGGTCTCCCATAATGGCTCAGGCCGGCTGGCGGTGAAGCTGAATGGCCAAGCCTATGCCTTCCACAATAGCCACCACAGCCTTTCCAAGGATGAGGTAGTGGCCATTCGCCATTTTCTGACGCATTCTGGGGTGGATCCGGCGCGCGATTACCCGCTTTGAAAGCCGGGCGGGGGCAGGGCCGGGCAGAAGAAGGAAAAACACATGAAGCTTCATCGTCGCGAATTTCTCGCTGGCGCCGCCGGTCTTGCCGCCCTTACCCCCGTCCTGGGTCAGGCCCAGACGCGCTGGCAAATGGCCACCCCCTATTCGGATGGCAATTTCCACACGCGCAATGTCCGCACCTTTCTTGAAGACATCCAGAAGGGCAGCAATGGCCAATTGGCCGTGCAATTGCACAGCAATGGCTCGCTCCTCAGAATGCCCGAAATCAAGCGCGGCGTGCAGACTGGCCAGGTGCAGATGGGCGAGATTCTGCTGACCGCCTATGCCAATGAAGACCCGCTATTTGACGCCGATGCGCTGCCGCAGCTTGTCGTGAATTACGCGCAGGCCAAGCGGCTTGCCGATTTGCAGCGCCCCTTCATTGAAGCCCGCTTCGCTCGCCAAGGGCTCAGCCTGCTTTACATGGTGCCCTGGCCGCCGGCGGGGCTCTATTCCCAGGAACCCGTGACCTCGCTTGAACAATTGCGCGGTCAACGCTTCCGCACCTTCAGCCCCATGACCAATCGCTTCGCGCAATTGATCGGCGCGCAGCCCACTCTGGTGCAGGCGGCGGAATTGGCACAGGCCTTCGCAACCGGCGTGGTGCAGGCGCAAATCACCTCGGCTGCCACGGGTGTGGATACGCAATCCTGGGATTACGCCAAGGTCTTCACACCGCTCGGCTTTTCCATGACAAAAAATGCGGTCTTCATCTCTCGCCGTGCGCTGCAGGGCCTCTCTGAACCGCAGCAGCAGATGATCCGCGCGGCAGCGGAAGCGGCGGAAAAGCGCGGCCATGAAATCTCCGAAGCGGCCGCCAAGGAAACCGAAGCAACGCTCGGCCAGCGCGGCATGCGCGTGCTGCAACCGACACCAAGGCTGCTTGAGGATTTGACCCGCGTTGGCCGCACCATGGCTGATGAATGGGTTGAGCGCGCTGGCGAGGATGGCAAGAGGCTTTTGGAAGCCTATCGCGCCGGCGCCTGAACAGAAAGCAGGCAATCGGGGCATCGCGCGGCTTTTCCCCGCCGCGGCGCCCCTTGCCATGTGCGGCGGCAAGGGGGAAAACAGAGCCTTCAAGCAATAAACGGAGAGGCTCTCATCATGGATTTTCTATCACGCCGTGCCGCCCTGCTCGGCGCCGCCAGCCTGCCGCTTGCAGCACCCTTCATCGGCAAGGCCGCTGCCCAGACGCGCTGGCAATTGGCCACCGCCTATCCGGATGGCAATTTTCACACGCGCAATTTGCGCGACTTCATCACAGAAGTGCAGGGCGCGGCCGGTGGTCTGCAAATCCAGATGCATTCCAATGCATCCTTGCTCAGAATGCCGGAAATCAAGCGCGGCGTGCAGACCGGCCAGGCGCAGCTTGGCGAGATTTTGCTCTCTGCCTATGGCAATGAAGACCCCTTCTTTGAAGTGGATAGCGTGCCGCAGCTGGTAACTTCTACCGAACAGGCGCGGAAACTGGCTGAATTGCAGCGCCCCTATGTGGAAGCACGCCTGCAACGCCAGGGCGTTACGCTGCTTTACATGGTGCCTTGGCCGCAATCGGGCTTTTATACCAATGTGCCGGTGGAAAGTGTTGAGACCCTGCGCGGCATGAAGATGCGCACCTTCAATGCGCTGACCAATCGCTTCGCGACCCTGGCCGGGGCAACGCCCACCCTGGTGCAGCAGGCGGAAGTGCCGCAAGCCTTCGCGACCGGTGTCGTGAATGCCATGGTGACCTCGGCCGCCACGGGTGTTGATGTGCAGGCCTGGGATTTCTGCAAATTCTTCACACCGATCGGCTTCACCCGCACGAAGAATGCGGTGTTTGTGCAAACCCGCGCCCTGCAAGCGCTGCCAGAGGCTTCCCAGCGCGCCATTCGTGCCGCTGCCGCAGCCGCTGAAGCGCGCGGCTGGCAGCTTTCGGAAGTGGAAACCGTGGAACGGCAAAATATGCTGGGCAGCCGCGGCATGACGATTGGCACGCCCTCCCCCGCGCTGATGCAGGGCCTGGCGCGGATTGGCGCCACCCAGGCCGATGAATGGGTGGCCAAGGCGGGTGAGGAAGGCAAGCGGCTGATGGATGCCTATCGGGCGGCCATTGCTTGAATATGAGGCGGGCGGGTTTTCTCCGCCCGTTTTCTGATGACTGAGGGTGGGGGCTGATGCGCAAGGCACTTGATTCGCTTTACCTGTTGGGGGGCGTGCTTGGCGGCATCGCCCTGGCCGCCATTGCCGCGATCATCATCGCGCAGGTGGTCGGGCGGCAATTCGGCCTAACGGTTTTGGGCGCTGATGACCTGACCGCCTTTTCGGTCGCTGCATCGGCAACCTTGCCGCTTGCCTATGCCTTCCGCCATGGTGCGCATATTCGCGTGGCTATGATTATCGGCAGGCTCACGGGATACGGCCGCTTCATCATGGAAAGCATTGCGCTGATCCTGACCGCGGGGCTTGCGCTATTCTTCGCCTATTCCATGCTGGATCTCGCCTGGGACAGTTTTGAGTTTGAGGATGTGGCGCAGGGTTCCGTTGC
>JADCFR010000326.1 GCA_020249415.1 Roseomonas sp.
AAGACCCAGGATGCTCCACCGCCGAAACCTTCTCTCCGCGTCGCTTGTCGTCGCCGCATCGCAGCCCGCCGCGGCGCAAACGGGCGCTGCCTGGCCCATGGGCCGCCCCATCAGGCTGGTGGTCGGCTTTCCGCCGGGTGGGTCTGGCGATTTCCTGGCGCGGACGCTGAGCGAACCCTTGGCGCGTGAATTGGGTGGTGCCACCATCATCGTAGACAATTGCCCTGGTGCCGGTTCCAATATCGCTGCCGAGCATGTCGCGCGGAGTGAGCCTGATGGCTACACGATTTTGCTGGGTGGCAATTTCACCCATGCGGTGAACCCCGCCATGTATCGTCGCCTGCCCTTTGATCCCATCAATGATTTCACGCCGATCACGCGCGTGAGTGACCTGCCGCTGATCATCGCCGTACGCGCCGATGCCGGCATCAATAACCTTGCTGATTTGGCCGCGCGGATGCGCGCGCAACCGGGGCGTTGGAATTACGCGACACCTGGCATCGGCACGCCAAGCCATTTGGTTGGCTCCAAGCTCGCGAAAGTCACCGGCCAGGACATCACCCATGTCCCCTTCCGTGGCGGTGCGCCGTCCCTGCAAGCGGTACTCGCTGGCGATGTGCAAATTCTGGTTGGCACACCCCCTGTCGCCTTGCCGCAAATCCGCGCCGGCACGCTGAAGGCGCTGTCGCTCAGCACGCGCTTGCCATCGCCCGTCATTCCCGATGTACCGGGCAGCGAAGCGGCAGGGCTGCCCGCGCTTGATATCACCGGCTGGTGGGGCGTTTGGACCGCAGCACGCCTGCCAAACCCGATCCGAGACCGGATGTTCAGCGCCCTCCGCGCCGTACTGGCGCAACAGGCGGTGCAGGCGCGCTTCGCGCAGGAAGGGCTGCAAGCGCTACCGAGCGAAAGCCCGGAAGAATTTGGCCGCTTCGTGCAGGCAGAAATGCCGATTTGGGCGGAGATTGTCAGGGACGCTGGCGCCACAGCGGAGTGAAGCGCTTACAGCCCCAACAAATCCAACGTTCGCCCGATAATCTTCGCCTCATCGAAGCATTCCAACGCGCTGGCGCGCCTCGTCGCGGGCAAACTGAATGAACGCCTGCCCGGCACCAGCTTCATTGTTGAAAACCGGCCCGGCGCGGCGACTTTGGTTGCCGCTGATCAGGTGGCGCGCGCCGCACCTGATGGCATGACGCTGATGTATACATCCAATTCCACCATCATCGCGCCCCTGGTGAATAGGGGTTCCACCTTCGATCCCATGCGCGATTTCGCGCCGATTGTGCTGGCGCAGGAAGCGCCGATGCTGCTGCTGGTGCGTCCCGATAGCCCGATCCGTACCGTCGCACAGATGATTGAAGCCGCGCGCCGCGCGCCTGGGCGCCTGACGGTCTCCCATCCCGGTACCGGGGCCATCAACCATCTGACGATGACGCTTTTTCAGCGCGAAACAGGAACGGAATTCACCCTGGTGCCCTATACGGGCAATGCCCCATCCTTGACCGCGCTGGTGCGCGGCGATGTGGATTTTGCCCATGACAGCACGCTTTCTGGCCGCAGCTTTGTCGATTCCGGGCAGTTGCGCCCGATTGCCGTGAGCGGTGCGCAGCGCCTTTCGATCATGCCCGATGTGCCGACCTTCGCCGAAACGGTGCCCGGGCATGTCCTGATGTTCTGGGGCGGGGTTTTCGCGCCGCGCGCCACACCCGCGCCCTTGCTGGACCGCATCCATGCCGAGGTTAATGACGTGCTGCGCCAGCCTGATGTGATCGCGCGCGTGCACCAACTCGGCGCCGAGCCTGGCCAGATCAGCCGCGCCGCCTTCGCGCAAATGGTGGGGGAGGAATGGGAACGCTGGAGCACGGTGGTCCGCGCGGCGGGGATCAGGGCGGAATAGAACAATTTTTGATTGGATTACGTAATGAAATCGCCTTAACTTGCGGCATGATTTCTGGGAACCGGAACAGCGTAGGCGCGCTTTTCACAAAACCTTCGCAACAGCCAAGGCGGTTCCAGCAGGCGCAGCGTCACTGGCGACGCAAAGGGTGATCGCGTAAGGATCGCCATGGCCGGCAAGTTCCTGCCCTATAAATATTACGGGAATGAGCAGGGCATTCCGGATTACGGGTTCAAGGAAGAATAAGGGACCGTTTTGCTCCCGACATTCTGCGCGGCATCATGCCGCGCAGGCGCGTTACTTTTGCTCCCCTGCTCCGCTGCAATATGAAGTGGTGCAGGCGATTGCCGGACTGGATGAACTGAAGCGGCCAGGATCTCTTTGGAAACGGGCCTGGGTTATTCGCTTGCGGACGAAACTGGCGGGGCAAAAGAAGGCTTGACAATAATAATTAGGACTCCTATTCATATGTCATGAGCAAAGCCGAAACACCAGATTCCGTCACGGCGCGCCTGCGCGAGGGGTTCGAGAGAATCGCCCTCGTCCTGCGGTCTGACCTCTGGATGGCCTCAGGCAAGGCGGGTCTCAACCCGACACAGGCGCAGGCCTTGGCCTTGCTGGCGGAACGGGCGGGTGGCCTACGCGCCAAGGAAATCGCCGCTCATCTGGCCGTATCGCCGCCAACAATCGCCGATACGCTCGCCGCGCTGGAACGAAAGGGCCTTGTTGCGCGCGCGCCAGACCCCGCCGATGCACGCGCCATGCGCGTGATTTTGACGGATGAGGGCCGAAAAGTTGGGCGCGCGCTTGCACAGTCCAAATCACAGGTGACCACGGCGCTGGCCATGCTTTCCCCCGACCAACAGGCTAATCTGCTGCTGTCTCAAATACGGATCATCCGCTCCCTTCAACTGGCAGGCGCCATTCCCGAACAACGCATATGCGTCAGCTGCCGCCATTTTCGGCCAAACGCCTATCCAGGCGCGGCCCAGCCACATCATTGCGCCTTCGTGAACGCCGCAATCGGCGACCGGGATCTCCGGCTCGACTGCGGCGAGCATGAAGCGGCCGACCCGTCCATCCAGTCTGCCAACTGGATGGTTTTCGACACGGGAAGGCCGCCCTTCCGAGCAACCCAAGACACCTAGAGAGGAACCCTTCAAGATGAGCACCAGGAACCTGCGAGGCCTTGGCCTTGCAGCAACGGCCTTGCTTTGCCTTGGCACAGCCGCATGCGCGAATGAAATCAGGCCCAACCCGAACCAGGCGGTGAACGCTTCCTTCGACATCATCGAAACCAGGATCACCACGGCGAATGGCATAGCAACCTTCCGCACGCGTGTGCGCGGCGACGCCGGAAGTGCTCGGCCGGCCGCCACAGGCAAGTTCGAGGGGTCGCAAGTCTTCGCCTATGTCTGGCCGACTTCGCTCAACTCGGCCGATATCGGCTTCGAAAGGGATCAGGGGATCGTTGCACTGGCAGCGACCTTCCATCCGGATTTCGACGATGCATCGAAGCGGGCATCAAGCGCGACCAACCGCGACCGCTGGCATGCGCATTGGGTCATCTTGAATGAGGACACTGCCTGCCCCGGCGGCTTGAAGGTCAAGGACATTCCGGCGGGAACCTCACCAAGGCTGCCGCCGGACTGGCCAGGCGCGCCGATCCTGATCGACAGCCCGGACTTCAAGACTGATTTCATGGGCGATGCGGTCGAAGTGCAGGTGCCACTCGCCGAGATCGGCGCATTGGCAACGGCGCGCTTCGATGGCGTGACAGCAGGCCTCAAGGTCAATGCCAATCTGCACGCGCCGCTTCTATGCGTTGAGAACGTCTTCAAGGTCGCTTCGGGCAATCTGAGCCTGCCCGGCCGCGTGGTTCCGGCGCGCTGAAGGCGCGTTGAGAAAAAAGCGGCCCGGCGACTGCCATCGCCGGACCGCCCGTTCATTCCCCTCCGAGCAACAGAGAAGGAGATTTCTTATGGCACGTGTGAAGCTTGTTGACAAAGCCTCAGCCCCCGCGGGCTCCGGGCCGGCGCTGGATCAGATACAAGGCGCCTTCGGCATGGTCCCGAACATGTTCAAGGCGGTTGCGAATTCACCCGCCGCGCTACAAAGCATGTGGGGCTCCTTCGGCGCTCTTGGCGCAGGAACAATTGGCGCGAAGCTTGGCGAGCAGATCGCCGTTGCGGTAGCCGATCGCAATGACTGCAACTACTGCCTCGCGGCCCATACGGTGCTTGGCCAGAAGGCTGGCGCCAGCGCAGCCGAAATGACTGAGGCGCAGATCGGCCGCTCGACCGATCCAAAGACGAGAGCCGCGCTCGCCTTCGCGATCAATGTTGTTGAGAACCGTGCAGCGGTGACTGCAGCCAATGTGCAG
>JADCFR010000327.1 GCA_020249415.1 Roseomonas sp.
GGTTCAAAATGGAGAGATGATTGTCATTGTCGGCGCTTCCGGCTGCGGCAAATCAACCTTGCTTCGCATCGTGGCCGGGTTGGAACGCGCGACCGGCGGGACCGTGCTGATTGATGATCGCGATGTGACGGCGCTGGAGCCAGCCGCACGCGATATCGCCATGGTGTTCCAGAATTACGCGCTCTATCCGCATATGCGTGTTTTCGACAATATGGCCTATGGGCTGCGCATTCGTGGCCTGGCCAAGGATGATATCAAGCGCCGCGTGCAGGAAGCGGCCGATTTGCTCGGCCTTTCTGCCTTGCTGGATCGCCGCCCACGGGAGCTTTCCGGCGGGCAGCGCCAGCGCGTCGCCATGGGCCGCGCCATTGTGCGTGAACCGAAGCTATTCCTGTTTGATGAACCGCTTTCCAATCTGGATGCGAAGCTTCGCGTTGCCATGCGCGCGGAAATCAAGCGCCTGCAACGCCGGCTTGGTGTCACCAGTCTTTTCGTGACGCATGACCAGGTGGAGGCGATGACGCTCGGCGACAGGCTGGTCGTCATGCATGAAGGCCGTGCGGCGCAAATCGCCTCCCCCATGGAAATCTTTGAACGCCCTGCGGACACCTATGTCGCGGGCTTCATTGGCAGCCCGGCGATGAATTTCCTGCCCGCCAGCATTACGGATGATGGCAAGGCAGCGCGGCTTTCGGATGGCAATGTCATCGCCCTGCCACTCGGCCAATTTGCCACGCAGCCGGGGCAGAAAGTGACACTTGGCATTCGCCCGGAACATATCAGCCTGCCGGGACCGCTCCGCCTGACGACCGATCTGATTGAACCGCTGGGCTCGGAAAGCGTGGTACATGGCAAGCTTTCCTCGGGTGAAACCATGGCCTTGCGCCTGCCCGGTGCGCCGCCTTCAGCCGCCGTGCTGGAAATCGCGCCGCGCAGCGAACATCTGCATGTCTTTGATGCCGAAACGGGCAAGCGCCTGCCGCCTGGCTGACCAAAGTCACGCCTGCCCGCGTTCCACCAGCAGGCGCTTCACCTCATTCTTCGGGACCTTGCCATAGCCGGAACGCGGCAGCGCATCCCACACCACAATCTTCGCCGGCCATTTATAGCGGCCTAGCCGGCCATCCAGATGCGCCATCACCGCTGCCGGATCAATCACGGCGCCGGCTTCCGCCACCAGCACGGCAACACCGCTTTCGCCCCATTTCGCATCAGGCACGCCGACCACGCAGGCTTCCGCAACGCTTGGGTGCGTCAGCAGCGCTTCCTCAACCTCCCGCGGATAAACATTGGACCCGCCGGAGATATACATGTCTGAAGCGCGGCCCGTGATGTACAAAAAGCCGCGCGCATCCAAATGGCCCAAGTCACCGGTATGGAACCAGCCGCCGGCGAAGGCCTTTTCATTGGCGCTGTCATTTTCGAAATAGCCCGCGAATACCGCTGGGCCACGCACGCAAATCTCGCCGGTTTCGCCCGCCGCCAAGGGCTGGTTCGCGGTATCCAGAATGGCGACCTCAATCCCCGTGCGCGGATAGCCGCAGGAACCGATTGGCATGGCGGGATCATCCGTGAGGCTATGCCAAGCCGGCGGCAGCACGGTGATGTTGCCGGTCACCTCACCCAAGCCGAAATACTGCACCAGACAGGGGCCGAGCTTCGCCAGCGCGTATTTCTGATCCTCCCGATACATGGGCGCGCCGGCATAGATCACGTGACGCAGCGATGAATGATCATGCGTGTCAACCGCCGGATCGCGACAAAGCGCATTCAGTATCGTCGGCACGGTAAAGATGTTGGAAACGCGATGTGTTTCGATCAGGCGCCAGGCTTCCGGCACATCAAAACGCTCGCCGGGCAGCAGGATGGAAACCGCACCGCGCGCCACTTGCGATAGCGCATGGACGCCCGCGCCATGGGACAGCGGCGCGACCACCAGCGACGCATCATTCTCGCTCAGCCCCGGCATCAGATCGGCGATATGGTTGTTGATGACAAAGGCCATTTGCCCATGGGTCAGAATACCGCCCTTGGGCCGGCCTGTGGTGCCGGAGGTATAGAAGAACCAGGCCGGATGATCGCGATCCACATCGGCGGGCACCGTCACGGGCGCGGCGGCGCCTTCCACAATCAAATCCTCCCAGGAAAAGCCGGCGCCATCGCCAATCGCGATATCCAGCATGCAGGCCGGGTTTTCCGAGCGGCAGGCGGCGCGATGTTCGGGGAAGGCCACGTCGAAGATCTGCGCCTTGCAGCGCGAAGACCCGGCCAGATAGGCGGCTTCGGGCGGGCTCAGGCGGAAATTCGTCGGCACCCAAACGGCGCCGATCAGCCAACAGGCCCAAACGCCTTCGAAAATCGCGTTATTGTTGCGTGAATGGATCAGCACGCGATCCCCGGCGCCAATGCCGCGCGCGCGCAAGCCGGCCGCGGCGGAACAAGCTCGGGCGGCGATTTCCGTCCAGCTCCAGACCCGATCACGCCAGATCAGGCCGGGGCGGTCCGGCAGGCGGCGGGCGGTTTGCAGAAGCATGGCGCCCAGGTTGGAAGTCGGGATCATGCGGCGTCTCCTGTCTTTCAGACCGCCTTTCCGGCGGCGCTTGCGATGTTTCGCTTGCCTCCGGCGCTGACCTTGGGCATGTGGGGATTATAGTCTGGACTTAACCAAAGGGAGAAGAACGCCATGACCACCCTGTTCCAGGGCGCGACGCGCCGTAACCTGCTGCTGGGCGCCGGCGCGCTCGGCCTCGCCGCCCCCGCCATTGCGCGCGCGCAGGGGCAATACCGCGCCGAGTATAAGGTCTCGGTCGTGGGCAATCGCCCGTTGCCGATATCAGACGGCGCCTTTACCTGGGCGGAGCTCGTGACGGAACGCTCCGGCGGGCGGATCAACATGAAGGTCTATCCGGGCAGCCAATTGGTCGGCGGCGATCAGACGCGCGAATTGGTCGCGATGCGCCAGGGCGTGATTGATATGGCGGTGTTTTCCACCATCAATATCTCTCCGCAAATCCGCGAAATGAATATTTTTTCGCTGCCCTTCCTGATGCCCAATCATCGCGCCTATGACGCGATCATCAATGGCGAGGTCGGGCGCGATCTGTTCGGCACGCTCACCAGCCGCGATGTTGTGCCGGTCGCCTGGGGCGAGAATGGCTTCCGCGAAATCTCCAACAGCAAGCGCGAAATCCGCAAGCCCGAGGATCTGCGCGGCCTCAAGATTCGCTTCGCGGCGGGGGCGATTTTCA
>JADCFR010000328.1 GCA_020249415.1 Roseomonas sp.
ACCCGATTGATTGGCGCACCCGCGGCATCAAGCATATCGCTGCCAACGCCAAAAGTTCCGATACGCCGGAAACCCTAGGCATGAACCGCGAAGTCGCGATCAGTGGCGCGCGCACCGGCTCGGTCGCGCTTTGGGCCGGCACCAATCGGATCGAGCCCAATTCGCGCACCGGCGCGCATCATCACGGCGCGCTGGAAAGCGTGATCTATATCATCAGCGGCACCGCCCATATGCGTTGG
Source organism: Roseomonas sp. (assembly GCA_020249415.1). GTDB lineage: Bacteria > Pseudomonadota > Alphaproteobacteria > Acetobacterales > Acetobacteraceae > Neoroseomonas. The sequence goes on from JADCFR010000328.1 coordinate 240, forward strand.
GGTGATCGGCTGGAATTCATCACCGAAGCGCGCGCGGGCGATTTCTTCCTGGTGCCGCCTTATGTGCCGCATCAGGAAATCAATGCCTCGGCGACCGAGGTGCTGCATTGCGCGCTTGTGCGTTCCGGGACCGAGGAAGTGGTGGTGAACCTGCCGGATCTGGCGCCGGTTGATGAACCTGAATGGATCGCCACGCGCTGAACCGCGCCGCGCGCTTCAGCACTTCACAGCAAAGGACTAGGCAAATGAGCCTGCAACTCGGCCAGATCGCCCCGGATTTCTCGGCGGAAACCACCACCGGCCCGATCCGCTTTCATGAATGGAAGGGTGCCGCCTGGGTGGTGCTGTTCAGCCACCCCAAGGATTTCACGCCGGTCTGCACCACGGAATTGGGCGAGGCCGCGCGGCTGAAGCCGGAATTCGACAAGCGCGGCGTGAAGGTGATTGGCCTTTCGGTGGACCCGCTGACCAACCATGCGGGGTGGGAGGCTGACATCAAGGAAACCCAGGGCCATGCGGTGAATTTCCCAATGATCGCCGACCCGGATCGCAAGGTTTCAAACCTTTATGGCATGGTGCATCCCGATACCGATCCAAGCATCACCGTGCGCACGGTTTATGTGATTGATCCCGCGCATAAGGTGCGCCTGACGATGACTTATCCGCCGAGTGCCGGGCGTAATTTCGATGAGATTTTGCGCGTGATTGACAGCCTGCAATTGACCGATGGCGCCAAGCTGGCAACGCCGGTGAATTGGCGCCCCGGTGGGCGGGCGATTATCCCGCCCTCCATCCCCGATGCCGAAGCGGCGAAGCTTTTCCCGCAGGGCTGGAAGGCGGATCGGCCCTATTTGCGCTGGGTGGAAACCGCGCCTGGCAAGCAGGGTTGAACCCCGGCCCGCGCCCGCCTATCGCCAAGGGCCAACTTCGCGATAATAGAATTGTCATGAAGGGGGCGGGGCATGCCAGACATGGTTTGGCAGCCCCTTGGCTGGGTTGGAGGGGTTTTAGGGTTTTATGGGCGCGCCGCGGTTTCAGATTCTCTATCGCATCACCCCGGATGATGCGCGGCCGATTGAAGCCCATGCCAGGGATATCTGCCTTGAGCAGACGGTCGAAATCCCGGCCGATTGCGTGCCGGGGCCGATCTGGGATGCTGGGATTGTGGGCCAGGTTGAAGCCATCACGCCCTGCACAGCGCCATCGCGGGCCTTTGATGTCGCCATCAGCTACCGCGCCGATATCGTCAATAATTCCATCCCCAATCTGCTGAATGTCATTTTCGGCAATATCTCGATCAGGCGGGGCATCAGGATCATTGATATCCGCCTGACGCCCGAACAGCTGCGCGCCTTTGGCGGGCCGGGCTTTGGGGTTGCGGGGCTGCGGGAAAGGCTCGGCGTTTTTGGCAGGCCCTTGGCGGCGACGGCGATCAAGCCACTCGGGCTTTCCGTGCCGGAATTGGCGCGGCTTGCGGGTGGTTACGCGCTTGGCGGGCTGGATGTGATCAAGGATGATCATGGGCTGATGGACCAGCCCTTCCATCCCTTCAAGGAAAGAGTGGCCCGCCTGCAGGAAGCGATCCGCAACGCCAATGCCAGGACTGGGCGGAAGACGCTCTATTTTCCCATGGTGTCTGGGCGGTTTGATCAGATCGAAGACCAGATGGCCTTTGCGGGCGCCGAGGGCTGTGCCGGCGCGCTGATTGCGCCTTTCCTGATCGGGCCGGATACGGGCTTTCATTTGGCGCGCAAATACGGGTTGGCGGTGATGGCGCATCCAAGCTTTTCGGGGACGCATTTCCATGACCCTGAACATGGCATGACGCCGGCCATGCTGCTTGGGCGGTTGTTTCGGGTTTTTGGGGCGGATATCTCGGTGTTTCCCAATACGGGCGGGCGCTTTACCTTCACGGAAAAGGAATGCCGCGATCTGGCCATTGCCATGCAGGAACCCTTGGGCGATGTGCGGCCCGGTTTCCCTTCTCCGGCGGGTGGCATGACGATTGAACGCATAGACAGCATGGTGACGGCCTTTGGCCATGATGCCGTGTTTCTGATTGGTGGTGCGCTGATGCGCCATTCGCCCGATCCTGACATTGGCGCGCGCGCCTTTATCGCGGCGATCGAGAACGCTGTTGCCACCGGAAAGGCCGCCGAATGACCGTGCGCCGCTTCAATGCCTTCGGCTGGGAAAACGTGCCCGTCCTGTCCTACAAGGAAGGCGGCCCGTACAAGGATGTGACGCGCCAGATCCTGTTCGAAGGTGCCGAAAGCCTGCCCGTGCAGTGGCGCTATTTTGAGGTGCAGCCCGGCGGCCATTCCACCCTGGAACGCCATCAGCATATCCATTGGGTGCTGATCCTGCGCGGGCGTGGCGCTTGCCTGGTGGGGGACGAGATCACCGCTATCGCCGAGCATGACCTGGTCGAAATCGCGCCCCTGCAATGGCATCAGTTTCGCGCGGCGGAAGATGCGCCGCTTGGCTTTCTGTGTCTGGTTGCGGCAGAGCGTGACCGGCCGCAATTGCCGGGCGCGGATGATCTGGCGGGCTTGCGGCGAGACGCGAAGATCGCTGATTTCATCAGGGTCTAGCGGCGCAGTTTACACGGATCTCTCGCGGCCTGAGAATCTCGGCGAAGGGGGCGCAGCATGTTTGATGGGACGCTCCCTGCTGGGCGCGTGATTTGAACCGCTCCGGTTAAGCCATCGGCTCCAACTTCCAAATAGCATGAAGCGGTCTTGTGGCGCCTTTCCGCCGCCACGCGAGCCCAGCCCAGGGCAGCGCTTGTTCCTGAGCATTAAATTACCTATATGACACAATTCGGCCATTTGGCGATGCTTAGACTAGCGTCGCTGGGATTTCACAACAGGGAGTCAAGAAATGGTGGATCAATTCAAGGGCAAGCCCGAAGGCATTGAAATGGGGCTGCTATTTGGCGGTATCGCCTTGGTGCTGGTGGCCTATTTCCTGCCTGCCGTGACCTTTGCCGGTCAGCGCGGCGCGGCGGTGCATGGGCTTTCGATCTTTAGCAAGCTACCCTTGATGAGCGCGCTTGCCTTTATCGGCATGGCGGCGGCGGTTGCGACCCGCTATGTGCCCTCAATCGAAAAATTTGCCGAACAGGCGGCGGTGGTGGCCATTCTGCTGGTCCTGGCCCCCGCTTTGATTGGCTTCATGATGGCTTTGGATCCCTGGACAGGGCTTCGCCAAACCATGCTGAAAATGACCAATACGCGGACCGTCAAGGTGGACCCAAGCATCGCCTATATCCCGCTTTTCGCGGGTGCAACGATGATGGCCTATTCGCTGCGCCGGCGGATGCGCCGTTCGGCGGAAGCCGCCATCCCGGCCTGAGGCGCCGATCTGCCAAAAATACCATTTTCATGGCGTGAGCGCCCCCAGGCTCTCACGCCATGCATCGCGAAGCCCCATCGGCTTAGAGTAGATCGCGTTCAGATGGAAAATCTGAACGCGTGAAGATGCTCGAAAAACAACGAGGTAGAGCGGGTGGCGTGAACACATGTGAACGCAACACGCTCTAGTGGTCCGATCGCTGCTGTCTATTCCCGACAGCAGCGTGAAACGAATCTGGCCACCAAACATTCGGTTCGTGTTGCGCATAGGCATTCTGGCTTTGGGCAAAGTCTCGTTGAACCGCACCCGAGTAACAAGCGCTCCTGCAAAAGCGTCATGATGCGAAGAAGCAGGACGCGCCAGGCCGTTCCGCCAAGAGAGGCCACAAGCCCAGGCTTCAGCCGGAAGTCACGCCACTATCCGATGCAAGAACTCGTTTGAAGATGAAATGGTGGAGCTGAGCGGGATCGAACCGCTGACCTCGTCATTGCGAACGACGCGCTCTCCCAACTGAGCTACAGCCCCTCACCAAGGCGTCGGGAAGTGCCCCAGCTCGACCGCGAAGTCAAGTCATGGGGGCCGCGATCCGGCGGCCCGGATCACGCGGCAGGCAGCCTTGCCTGGGGCCTGCCCTCAGGCGTCAGCCTTGTGAGCGACGCCCTTTTCCTTGAGCAGGCCGGAAAGTTCGCCGGATTGGAACATCTCAGTGATGATATCGCAGCCGCCCACGAATTCACCACCAACATAAAGCTGCGGGATGGTCGGCCAATTCGTGAATTCCTTGATGCCTTCACGGATTTCCATATCTTCCAGCACATTCACGCCCTTGAAGGGCACGCCCATATGCGAAAGAATTTGCACCACGCGGGCGGAAAAGCCGCATTGCGGAAACACCGGTGTGCCCTTCATGAACAGCACAACGGGGTTCGCCTTGATATCGGCTTCGATACGTTCAAAGGTCGGGTTGCTCATCTTTGTGGCTCCTATTCCGGGGCAGAGGTTTGCAAGGCCAGCGCGTGAAGAACACCCCCCATGCGGCCCTGTAGCGCGGCATAGACAATCTGATGTTGGCGCACGCGGGGCAAGCCCTTGAAGGCGGAGGACACAACCTTGGCGGCGTAGTGATCGCCATCGCCGGCCAAATCCTCGATCGTCACTTCCGCATCCGGCAGCGCTGCCTTGATCAGCGCCTCAATTTCCGCGGCCTGCATGCCCATGGCTGCTAACTCTCCCCCATCAGTGCGGGCAGCGTCGCCTCATGGGCCGCCGCCAGCTTCGAAACCGATATGGCAGTGCCATCGGGCAGAACCAAGTCCCCCCCGACGGCCGAGCCAATCAGCCGGGCCGGGACGCCGGCCGCGCTTGCCCTCGCAATCAACGCCGCGCCATCGGCCACCGCCAGCACATAGCGGGCCTGATCCTCGCCGAACCAGAAGCCATGCGCCGGTATACCATCGGGCGCCGGGGCGAGCTTCGCGCCAATGCCACTCCCCATCGCCATTTCCGCAAGCGCCACCAGCAGCCCGCCATCGGCGCAATCATGGCTGGCCAGCACTTCGCCCGCCAGGATGCGCGCGCGCACGAAATCGCCATTGCGGCGTTCTGCCGCCAAATCCACCGGAGGCGGTGCGCCTTCTTCCCGGCCCGCAATTTCCCGCAGCCAAAGCGATTGGCCAAGCCAGCCTTGCGTATCGCCAATCAGCACCAGATCGCCCTTGGCCGGCATGGCCAACCCCACCGCCTGCGCGGCTTTTTCCAGCACGCCAACCCCGCCAATCGCCGGTGTGGGCAAAATCGCGCGGCCTTCGGTTTCATTATAAAGCGACACATTGCCCGAGACGACCGGGAAATCGAGCGCGATGCACGCCGCCGCCATGCCCCGCACAGCCGAGGCAAATTGCCCCATGATTTCCGGCTTTTCCGGATTGCCGAAATTCATATTGTCGGTGATCGCCAAGGGCAGCGCGCCCACGGCGGTGATATTCCGCCACGCCTCCGCCACCGCCTGCTTGCCGCCTTCCTCCGGGTCCGCCAGGCAATAGCGCGGCGTGCAATCCGTGGTCATCGCCAGCGCGCGGT
>JADCFR010000329.1 GCA_020249415.1 Roseomonas sp.
ACCCTGAAGGGCAGCATCAACGCCTGCACCGCCAGATTATCAAACCGGTTCAAGGCCAGGCTTTCATGCACTGCAATGGCATTCTGGCCCAAAAGCCGCGTGCGAATTTCGGATCGCGTATAAAACGGCGCATCCACCAAGGCGCGCACCAGCTCTGCCTTGCCATCTTCTGACCGTGTCGGGCGCGCCACGCGCCATAGCCCGGGCGGCATCATCGCCGGTGCGGGGATCGGCATATCGGCAACTTCGCCGGCGCGATTCACCTGCAAGGCCAAGGATTGCGCCGATCCATCACGGCGCGATGCATTATACAAAATCGCGGTGGCTTCCGGCATGGGCGCGCGGCACCAATCCCAAAACAGGAAATCCTCTTCCAGCGGCGCGATACCCGTATTGGTGTCGAAATACGAAAAGCCGGACCAGCGCAGCGCGGGATTGTCGAAAGCAACCTCCACGCGTGACCGTGGCGCAATCGGCTGCCAATGATGCCGCCCCGCGCCATCCAAGCGAAAGGCCCGATGCGACAGCGCTTCAGGATAAAGTGTGACGCGCCCGCGCAACTTGCCCGGCACCGGGGCGGTGACTTCCGCAAGATCGACCACCAGCTTGGTGCCATCCCAGCGCATGGCACTTGGGCCGATTTGCAGAAAATCAGCACCGCGCCTGAGCGCGCCGCGTGGGCGATCCGTCATCGCCCAGCGCGCTGGCTTGCCGTAAAGGGCGACATGCATGCAGCAATGGTTCAGCGGATCGCCACCGCCACTGCGCCGCGCAAAGGCATACCAAGGGGAGAAAACCGTGCCCAAAAAGGCGATGATGGTAATGCCATGCGCACCATCATCGGAAAGCGCATCCAGATACCACCAGCGATAGCCGCGCGTCGCCACGGGCAGGGTGAAATCCAGCCCCGTGGCGCTCAAATCTTCATTCATCGCAAAAGCCGCCTTGTCACGCGGCCATTTCCGCCCGCATCGGCGCGCGGGTCAAGCCGGGCGGCGCATACCGCCCGGCGGGCACGCCTCAGGCCTTGCCCTTATAGACCTCGATCATCTGGCCAAGCAGCTTCAGCGCCTCATCCTTCGGGCGCTGGAAGGCGTTGCGGCCAACGATGGACCCATTGCCACCACCGGCATGAATGGCGCGCGCTTCCGCGAGCAGCGCATCCGTGCCCTTCGCCTCACCGCCCGAGAATACCACCAGACGCCGACCATTGAAGCAGGCCTGCACCACATGGCTGATGCGCTTGGCCAGATCGCTGCCATCAATCTTGCGCTCGATATAAACCTTCTTCGCGGCATCCAGGCTCAGCACATCCGTGGGCGGCTTCACCTTGATGATATGCGCGCCCATCAGCGCCGCCATGTGCGCGGCATAGGCGCAAATGTCGAAGGCGGTTTCGCCATTCTTGTCCAGCATCGGCCCGCGCGGATAGGACCAGACCACCACGGCAAGCCCGGCTGCCTTGGCTTCTTCCGCCAATTCGCGGAGTTCTTCCATCATTTCGAACTGGTATTCGGATGACGGGTAAATGGTGAAGCCAATCGCCGAACACCCAAGGCGGAGCGCATCGGCCACGCTTGCAGTCACGGCCTGATCCTTGGTGGTCGAAAGGCTATTGGATGAATTGACCTTCAGGATGGTCGGGATGGAACCCGCGAAAGTGGCGGCACCGGCTTCAATCATGCCAAGCGGCGCGGCATAGGCGTTCAAGCCCGCTTCAATCGCCAATTCGAAATGATAATGCGGATCGTAAGCCGCCGGATTGGGTGCGAAGGACCGCGCCGGGCCATGTTCAAAGCCCTGATCCACCGGCAGGATCACCATGCGCCCCGTGCCACCCAGCTTCCCTTCCATCAGGATGCGGGCGAGATTCGCCTTGGTGCCGGGTGTGTCGCTTTCATACCAGGAGAGGATTTCCTTCACGCGGCGCGTCAGCTTCATCTTGGGTTCCTTTTCATTGCTCGAAGGGCGGGTGCGGCGATAGCGCAGCCGGCATTGCCTGTCACGGGTGCGTTATCTCGGCTGATCCTGTGGCGGGACTGTGGCGAAAAGCGCGGCAATGCGCCTTTCATCATCCCGCCGGCGCGGATCGAGCGTGCCTAGGTCCAGCGCCGCCGGTCTGGCGCCCAAAACCTCGGCCCCTGCTTCGGCAGCGGCGCCCAGCACGCTCGCTGCCGCAGGATGCGTCAGATCGAATACCACCAGCTTGAACCCGGCCCGCAAGGCAGCCAAAGCGGCCCCAGGGGCGGCGGCACAATCCAGCACGGCGTGGAAAGGCGCGCCGGGATGTGCCGCCGCCGCCTGGTCCAACACCGCCTTGAACCAGCCCGGCCCGGCATTCAGCGCTGCCCCCGGCGCCGAGAGCAGCAACACGGGCCGCCCAAACGCGACACGCAGCGCCCATGCGGCGTGTCCGCGCCCATGCACCACCATCGCCGGGAGCTTCAGAAACGCCTTTACCATTGACCCAGAGGCCTTTGCATGCCAAGCATTTCGCCAATCCCTTAGCCGCAAGAACCTTCGGCGCCAAGGCATTTGGAAAAGCATGAGCGAGCAGCAAGCTGACACAATGGGTGCGGCGATGATCCGGCTGGAAGCAGCCTTGGAACGTCTTGATCGCGCTGTGCAAGCCCGCCGTGCCGCCACCCCAGCCGTTGAAGGCGATATGGTGCCGAAGGCCGCCGTTGCTGCCCTCGCCACCCGGCTCGATGCCACCATCGCCAAGCTGCGCGCCAATCTGGGGGATGAGGGCTGATGGCGCAGGTCACCGTCCGTGTCGGCGGCTATGCCCATCCGGTGGCCTGTCAGGATGGTCAGGAAAAGCACCTGACCAATATGGCGGCGGAAGTGGATCAGCGCATTTCCGCGCTCAAGGCCATGGGTATTCAGTTTGGCGAAACCCGCATGCTGCTGCTGGCCGCCTTGCAATTGGCCGATGAGGCAATGGATCTGAAAGCGGAAAATGAGGCGCTCAAGGCCGGCGGTGCTGTTGCCACCGAAGCCCCGGCACCTGACCCGGAACTTGCCGATGGGCTGATACGGCTCGCGGAAAAGCTTGAGGCCATTGCCGCGCGGCTTGAGGAGGCCTAACTAACGCTTGCGGGGCTGCCAGGTGCGCCAGGCAATTCATCCCCGGGGCCAATGCACATCCTCCGGGAGCTGGCTCTGTCCGGGCCGTGGTTCGGGTATCTGGCGCCCACCTGCTGACGCAGGCCTTGGGAGGATGAGACGCCAGCGGCCATGGTGGCTCCGCACCCCTTTCACCAGCAGGAATCCCGCGTGACTGAGGCCCCAGCCGCCGCATCGGATGACGTTTTGCAGGCAGCCAAGGCCGCGGCGCGTAAAATCGCGCGTGCCAGGCGTGCTGGCCTTGCCAATGCCGAAGCGCCCGTGCGTCTGGCGGCGGCACTATTGGCAGGGCACGCGCCGCCCAAAGGCGCCATCATCGCGGGCTATTGGCCGATGGGCGAGGAAATGGACCCGCGCCCCCTGATGCTCGCCTTGGCCTCACGCGGGCATGCCCTGGCTTTGCCAATCACCCCGCCGCGCGGACAGCCACTTGCCTTTCGCGCCTGGGCGCCCGGTGCGGCGTTGCGGGCTGGTCCCATGGGTACCTCGGAACCGGTTGCTGGGGCGGAACTGCGCCCTGATGTGCTGCTCGTGCCGCTTCTGGCTTTTGACCGGGCCGGGCGACGCCTTGGCTATGGTGGCGGGTATTATGACCGCACGCTCGCCGCGCTGCCGGGTGCAAAAGCCATCGGCATCGCCTATGCGGGGCAGGAAATGCCCGAAGTGCCGGCGGGGCTGCAGGATTTCCGCCTGCCCCTGATCGCCACCGAAGCGGGCGTCATTCTGTGTGGAGGCCCCGTGTGAGGCTGCTTTTCCTTGGCGATATTGTTGGCCGCGCCGGGCGTGATGCCGTGATCGCAACCTTGCCCGGACTTCGCGAAAAACTCCGGCTCGATCTTGTGGTGGTGAATGCGGAAAACGCCTCGCACGGCTTTGGCCTGGCGCCGGAGATGGCGCGCGCGCTGTTTATCGTGGGCGCTGATGTGCTGACGCTTGGCAATCACGCCTGGGACCGCAAGGAAATCATCCCCTATATCGAAACTGAACCCCGCCTGATCCGCCCGCTGAATTACCCGCCCGGCACGCCTGGCAAGGGCGCGGTGGTGGCGGTGCTGGCCGATGGCAGGCGCGCCTTGGTGTTGCAGGCCATGGGGCGGTTGTTCATGGAACCTTTGGATGATCCCTTCCGCGCCATTCAGGCTGAATTGGCGCAGCATAGCCTTGGCCCTCAGGGCTCGGTGCAGGCCATCATCATTGATTTCCATGCCGAGGCTTCGTCGGAAAAACAGGCCGTGGGCCATAGTTTCGATGGCCGCGTGAGCCTGGTGATCGGCACGCATACCCATGTGCCGACAGCGGATCATCGCATTCTGCCCGGCGGCACGGCGTTTCAAACCGATGCCGGGATGTGCGGCGATTATGATAGCGTGATCGGCATGCAAAAGGCCGGCGCTTCCATCCGATTCTGGCGCAAGGTGCCGGCGGAACGCCTCGCGCCGGCGGAAAATGAAGCCACTATTTGCGGGCTGTTTGTGGAAACGGATGACGCAACGGGGCTCGCGCGCCGGGTGGCGCCCTTGCGCATTGGTGGCGGGTTGGAAGCGGTTATGCCTCTGGTCTGAACAGCTTGGCGCCCCCTTGCTGGCCGGATATAAGCCGCGCCGGTTTCTCACTTACACAAATGAAAGTTACGGCAATGGCCGGCCATTCCCACGCGAAAAACGTCATGCACCGCAAGGCTGCCCAGGGTGCGAAAAAGGCGCAGGCCTTCGGCAAGCTTATTCGCGAAATCACCGTCTCGGCCAAGATCGGCCTGCCCGATCCAGCGGCCAATCCGCGTTTGCGTGCTGCCGTGAAGGCTGCGCTGACCGCGAATATGACGCGCGATACGATTGACCGCGCGATCAAGCGCGCCGTCACCGCCGGGCAGGGCGAGGATTACGAAGAAGTGCGCTATGAAGGCTATGGCGCGCATGGCATTGCGATCATTGCCGAGGCGCTGACCGATAATCGCAACCGCACCGGTGGCGATTTGCGGTCCATGTTCGCCAAGAATGGCGGCGCGCTGGGGGAAACAAACTCGGTCGCCTTCCAATTCGAACGGAAGGGCGTGCTGCGCTATAAGCCCGAAATCGCCTCGGCCGATGCCATGCTGGAAGCGGCGATTGAAGCGGGCGCCGAGGATGTGGAAAGCACCGAAGACGGGCATGAGATCTCCACCAGCGTGGAAGACTTCGCCGCGGTGCGGGATGTGCTGGAAGCGCGCTTCGGCACGGCGGAAGCGGCCAGGCTTGAATGGTGGTCCACCAATGACATCAAGCTGGATGAGGAACGCGCCAAGGATGTGGTGAAGCTGCTCGATCTTCTGGATGATCACGACGATATCCAGAATATCTACGCCAATCTTGAGGTGGAATAGGCGCCATCAGCATGGTGGAAAATCGCCTCCGCACCAGCTTCGCCAAGCAAGGGCTGATGCGGCTTTTTGGCGCGGAGCTGACGCGCATCGCGCCAGGGCAGGTGGACATCTCACTCGCGCCAAAGCCAGAACTTTCGCAACAGCATGGTTTTGTGCATGGCGGCGCCTTGACTGCCATTGCCGATAGCGCGGCGGGTTATGCCGCGCTTAGTCTCATGCCCGCCAATCGCGGTGTGCTGACCACGGAGATGAAAATCAATTTCCTGGCGCCGGCGGCGGGGGATCACATCATCGCGCGCGGCAAGGTGCTGAAGGCGGGGCGCACCCTTAGTCTGGTGCAGACTGAAATCTTCGCCGTGACCGCGGATCAGGAAAGGCTGATCGCCTTCCTGACCGCGACCTTCATGACCATCGAAAACCGCGATGGGATTGAGGACTAACTACGCTTTGTTTGATCGCATTTTCCGAGCCGCCAAGTGATTCCACTTGGCTTGAAAATGCTTGTTCGTCTGATCGCATTTTCCGAGTCGCCAGGTGATTCCACTTGGCTTGAAAATGCTTGTTCGTCTGATCGCATTTTCCGAGTCGCCAAGTGATTCCACTTGGCTTGAAAATGCTCACCTCATCGCGCCTTTCAGTACGATGGTGATCTCATCCAGGATCGCCGGATCATCAATGGTGGGTGGTACGGTATAGGGCTCGGCATCGGCGATCTTGCGCATGGTGGCGCGCAGGATCTTGCCGCTGCGTGTCTTCGGCAGCCTTGCCACCACCTTCGCATCCTTGAAGGCAGCAACGGGGCCGATCTTCTCACGCACCAGCCCCACCAATTCGCGCGCCAGCGCATCTTCCGGCTTGTTCACGCCAGATTTCACCACCACAAGGCCGAGCGGCACCTGCCCCTTCAGCGTATCACGCACGCCAACCACGGCGCATTCGGCGAT
>JADCFR010000033.1 GCA_020249415.1 Roseomonas sp.
GCAACCTTGGCCGGCCCGCCACTGTAGCGCCCGGCCACGGCAGCACCCAGGTTGGAGAACAATCGCCCCGTACCGCTGCCCTGCATGAAGGCACCAAACAGGATAAAGACCGCGATGGTGGTCGCGACTATCCCGGTCAGCGGGCCATAAACGCCGCCTGCGGTGGGCACCAGCCAGGCGGCTTCAATGATCTCATTCAATTTGAAGTTACGCGTGTTCAGCACGCCCGGCAGATGGTGGCCGATGAACATGTAAAGCAGGCAGCCCGCCACCATCCAGGCCAGCCCCGGTTCCACCGCGCGGCGGATCGCTTCCAGCATGGTCACCAGACACACAATGCCAAGTGTGAGCATCAGCGGCGTGAAGGGATCCACATATTCCATGCGGTCATTCACCGCCCCCGCATGCACAAAAACCCATAAATGCGGTGCGGCAGCGGCCAATGCCCAAAGCCAATCGAACAGGCTTGGCCGGTGCTTGGGAGAGTGCTTCTGAAACGCTGGGTAAAGCAGGAAAAGCGGCGGCGTGAAGACGAGCAGATGGAGGCTCCGCATTTCGATCGGCTCCGGAAAGCCGAAGCCGCCGAAATAAAGATGCAGCGCCGCCCATCCCGCCATCCAAAGCGTGATGGCGCTTTTCAACCACCCATCAAGCGCGCGCATGGCGTGCCTATCTTATAGCCAGCGCGGCAGCTTCATCATGCAGGCGGATTGACGCCGGCTTCGCGGAAGGCGCGCACCGCGCCACTCGCCAGGGGCACGCCGCGATACTGCACGGATTTCGCCGGGTCCCAGGCACCCATGCTGGCATGGATGGCAATCAGCCTTGGCCCGCGATTACGGATCAGCGTGCGCGTGATCTTGTAGGTCACATCATCTGATACGCTTTCATGCACCAGGATCACACTATCCATCATGGTCACCGGCACATCGCCGGTCATGAGCGCGGGATAGGTCGCGCCGGGCAAAATACCCTGCGCATAGGCGTATTCCTTTTGCAGATGGTCGCGCACATCCTGCGGGAAGGCGACCATATGCCCGCCGCGCCGGCCTTGCGCGATTTCGGTGAAAATCGCTGCCGGGCGCGCGAGTGCGGCATACAGATAATCCACCTGCCCATCATTATAGGCCGCCGCGATATCGGCATAGGAACCGTTCAAATAGCGCCCGCCTTCCGCCCTGATCTTGTCCGGGCTTGTCCCAAGGAAGCGCAAAATGCGCTGCAGCGTCATTTCATCCGTGCTGCTGCGCTGGGGTGCGGCGATTTTCAGCCCGCGCTGCGTCAGGATGGCGCGCATATCCTCGGGCCCCGCGCCGCGATGGCGGAGGAAATGATGTTCGGTCGGCGAATAGCCGGTGCCAAGGCAACGCAGCTTGTCGTGCTTGGCGTTATAAGGCTCAATCCCCTGCACGGCAGAGGCCGAGAAGGCATCAATCCCCCAACCCATCTGGGATTGACCGTTATTGATGCGCGTGGAATTGGCAAGGCCCCCGCCAGGCACGACGCGGATTTGCAGATCAGGGTTTTCTTCCCGGATCAGGGAAGAAAGCCCCGCCGCCATGGTGTACCAGCCACCACCCACGGACCCCGCCACCCATTCAATCGTGGTTTGCGCGGAAGCGGTGCGGATGAAGGGGGCGGCAAGCACAGTGCCAAGCAGTAGGCGGCGCGATGTTTGAAACGTCATGATGATGTCTCCCTGTTCGATACCGGCGGGCCGGTTTCGGTCAAACCCCAGAGAAGGCTGGCATGCGGGCGCGGGGCAAGGCAAGCGCTGATCGCGCCCTGCGAGCGAGCCTTTTGGTCGGATTCCCCCGATTTGGTGCGATTCAGCGCTTGCGATTCCTGCGCAAAGCGCCCAAAATACCCAAAAGGAAGAGGGGGTTGGCAGCGTCCCACAAAAGGAGGCCTCCGGCCATGACCATAGCAGCAGTTCTGCGGCAGAAAGGTAACGCCGCCATTTCCGTCACGCCTGAAACGCCGGTGGTGGAAATCGCCCGGATCATGGCGGCGCGACGCATCGGCGCCGTGCTGATTGTGAATGCATCCGGTCAGGTTGCCGGGATTTTGAGCGAACGTGACATCGTGAAATCAGTCGCCGATCGGCGCAATGGCGCGCGATGCCTGGCCGCTGAGGAAATCATGACCCGCGAAGTCATCATGATTGGCCCCGATACGCCGGTGGAAGCGGCGCTTGAGATCATGGACCAGGGCTATTTCCGCCATTTGCCGGTCTGCGATAAGGACGGCACGTTGCTTGGCATTGTCAGCATCCGCGACCTGGTGAAGTTCCGCTTTGCCAAGCAGGAACATGATGTGGAAGCGCTGAAGGCCTATGTGACGCGGAGTTTCATGCACTAACAAGCCTCCGCCCTGAAGCGCCGTGTCGGCGCGGTGATTTCCGCCTGCGCCGCCACAACCTGCAATTCCCGCGTACCAGCAGCAAGCGTTTGGCTCAGCAGGCCGAAAATGCTGGAAGCCGCCGCTTCCAGCGCCGGTGCTGCTGCGCCGTGCTTCAGGCGGTGAAACAGGAATAGCGCGGCAATCGCATCGCCGGCGCCATTGACCGACAAGGGCAGCAGGGGCGTGCGTAGCCGCCAGAAGCCACCGCCCTCAGCCGCGAGCAATTCAATCTCATCCTCCCCGGTCGCTTCGGTACGGAGCGAGGTCAGCAGCACAATCCTCGGCCCCTTGGCCTGCAGCGCGGTGATGGCGGCCTTGGCTTGCTCAAGGCTCGTGATGGTCTGCCCGGTCAGCCATTCCAATTCGAATTGATTGGGGGTCGCGATGTCAGCTGCCGGCAGCGCCTGATCGCGCAGAAACTCCGGAATGCCGGGGCGCACAAAAACGCCGCGCCCGGTATCGCCAATCACCGGATCGCAGCACCAAAGCGCCTTGGGATTGGCCGCCTTGACCTTGAGCGCCGCATCGCGCACCGCCGCACCGATCTCGGCCGAGCCCAAATAACCCGACAGCACCGCATCGCAGCGGGGCAGCACGCCCCTTTCTTCAATGCCAGCGACGCATTCACGGATCAGATCGGCGCCAAAGACCTGGCCGCGCCAGGCGCCATAGCCGGTATGGTTGGAGAATTGCACCGTATGCACCCCCCAGACCTCTGCCCCCAGGCGCTGGAGGGGGAAGATGGCGCTGGCATTGCCCACATGCCCATAGGCGACCCAGGATTGGATGGACAGGATATTGAGGCTCACGCGCGCCACACCTTTGCGATTCCGGGTCCAACCCCTTGGCCAGTGGCGGGGCCTTGGTCAATCACTGGCTTGCGCGGGCGGGGCCGATCCCCTATAGCGCCCGCTCCCCAGGCGGCCGGTCGGCATCGGCGGCCCATTTTTGTGTGAGCATGCGCCATGAAGTCCGATATCCATCCCGATTATCATGAGATCAACATCATCATGACCGACGGGACCGAGTACAAGACCCGTTCCTGCTATGGCAAGCCGGGCGACACCATTCGCCTGGACATTGACCCGAAATCCCACCCGGCCTGGACCGGCCAGCAGCGCATTATTGATACGGGCGGTCAGATCGCGAAGTTCAACAAGCGCTTCGCCGGCATTGGCGCGCGCAAATAGGGTTTAGCGCCGGGCCGCAAGTCCC
>JADCFR010000330.1 GCA_020249415.1 Roseomonas sp.
ACGACAAGAACTGAGGAGGAACACCATGATCAAGCCAATCAATCGCCGCGCAATCCTCGCTGCCACCCTGGCAACACCCTGGCTCAGCAAGGCGTCGCAGGCGCAAGGCGATTGGCCCAATCGGCCGATACGTTGGCTGGTGGCCTTCGCCGCTGGTGGTGCTGCCGATACCGCGGCGCGCGCACTTGCCGCCGATATGCAGGAAGCGCTGGGGCAGAATATCGTCATTGAAAATCGCACCGGCGGCAATGCGATCATTGCCGCGAATGCGCTGCTGCAAGCGCCGCGTGATGGCTATACTTTTTTGGTGGATGCGGCCAATCAGCTGACCAATCCCGCGCTCATGCGCGATATCCCGTTTGATTACGCAACCGCCTTCACGCCCACCACGCTGATTTCAGTCTTTCCGCAAGTGATTGCGGTGAAGCATGATTTCCCTGCCAAGGACATCAAGGAATTCATCGCAGTCGCCAAAGCGCGGCCTGCCACCATCACGGTTGGCACGCCACCGGCAGCAGGCATGGCGCATCTGGCGCTGGCTGCCTTTGAAAAACGCGCCGGCATCCGGCTAGTGCATGCGCCCTATCGCGGCGGTGCGGATGCGGCGCGCGATTTGCTGGCGGGCAGCATTGATGCGGTGTTGATCACCTCATCTTCCGTACGCCCGCCGGTACAGGCGGGCCGTGCGCGCATTCTGGCCGTGACCAGCCTTGAACGCATCGCGACGCTACCGGATGTGCCAACCCTCGCAGAATCTGGCTTTCCGGGTTTTGACATGAACGATTGGAACGGCCTTTTCGCCGGCGCCGGCACGCCGCGCGCGGTGGTGGACCGCATGGCGGCTGTCGCCGCTGTTTCGGCGAAGTCGGCCGCGGTCCGCGGGCGCATGGACCCGGCAGGTGCCATTATGATCGGCAATGCCCCTGATGTTTTCGCGCGCTGGCTGACCGAACAGCGCCAAGGCGCACTTGAGGTGATCCGTGATGCTGGCATCACGCTCGGATAAGGGGGGCTGCGGCGTGGCCGCCCTTGCTCTGGAGCGGCCCCCGATGCAAGGCTTTCATCGTCCAACATGGGCTCTCCAGCCCATCGCTTGCGAAGCTGACACGGAAAAACTATGTCCATACAGCTTTGGTTGAGGCATTCCTCGCCAATACCCTTCGCTAACAGGAGTAGTCGCCTTGGATCAGGAAGACGTGCCGCTGGAAGGGCAAATCCGCGAAAAACTGGTGCGCACCAAGGAACGCTGGGCCGAAGAAGGCCGCCTGCTGACCGGCACCACGGCAGACCCCATGCGCGAACGCCTGCCGCCTGGCCAGACTTTGGTCAAGGATTGGCCAGTGCTGGATCTTGGCGTGCAGCCTGATGTCAGCACCGCCAAATTCCGGCTGCGTCTTGAAGGCTTGGTGGAAAATCGCCTCGCCTTCGATTGGGAAGGCTTTATGGCGCTGCCGCAAACCGACATGGTCTGCGATATCCATTGTGTGACGCAATGGAGCCGTTATGACAATCGCTTCACCGGCGTGCGTACTGCGACGCTGTTGGAAATGGCGCGCCCGCGCCCCGAAGCGCGCTTTGTGTCCATGACATCCTATGATGGCTACACCACGAATTTGACCCTGGAAGCCTTCGCGGCCGCCGATGTGATGGTGGCGCATTCCTGGGAAGGGGCGCCAATCACGCGCCAACATGGTGGCCCTGCACGGCTGGTGCTCCCCCGTCTTTATTTTTGGAAAAGCCCGAAATGGCTCACGCGCATCGAATTGCTGGCGGAAGATCGCCCCGGCTTTTGGGAAGTGCGCGGCTATCACAATCAGGGCGATCCCTGGCTTGAGGAACGCTATGGTTAAGCCAACCCGTCGCGCCCTTTTGGCCCTGCCACTGATGGCCGCCGCCCCCGCCCCCGCAACCGCCTGGGATTTCCGCTTCCCTGCCCTGGAAGGCGGGGAGCATGATCTGGCGGCCTGGCGTGGGCGGGTCTTGCTTGTCGTGAATACCGCCTCCTTCTGCGGCTTCACGGGGCAATATGCCGCGCTGCAACGCCTGCACGAAGCGCAAGAAGCCGCCGGGTTGGTGGTGTTGGGCGTGCCTTCCAATGACTTCAATCAGGAAAGCCAGGATGGCCGCAAGATCAAGGAATTTTGTGATGCGCAATTCGGCATCACCTTCCCCATGGCCGCCCTTTCCCGCGTGCGGGGGCCGGAAGCGCATCCCTTCTATCGCTGGGCCGCGGCGCGGGCGGGTGGTGAGCCGCGGTGGAATTTCCACAAATACCTGGTCGCGCGCGATGGGCGTCACGTGCAGGGCTTTCCCGCGCGGATTGACCCGGACTCCCCCGCCCTGAAGCGCGCCCTGGAACAGGCCTTGGCGGCGGCAAGCCCCGCCAGTTGAGGGTGATCTTGGCCTGACATGCATTGGCATAAATCAACTGGGTTTAGCGATGACGAAAAAACTCGCGCATTGGTAGTAAAGTCTTGTAGGATTCCCGCATGACGAGACGATCCTTCTCCCGCCTGATCAATCCCTCGCGCCTGCCCACCACTGGCAGGGGGCTACGCGGAGCCCTTTGGCTGCTGCTGGTGGCCCTGCTGTTTGCCCCCGTCATGCTCACACCTGCTTTGGCCCAGGGCGAGGCGCCCATTCGTTTGCGCATCGTGGGTGGGCTTGCCGATGTCAGCCAGTATGTGCGCTATGAGGAGCCCTTCTGGCGGGAGCGCATCGCCCAAGCGACCAATGGCCGCATTGTCGCGGAAATCGCCCCCTTTGATCGCAGCGGCATCCGCGGTCAGGAGATGCTCTCCCTGATGCGTCTCGGCGTGGTTTCCTTCGGAACAGCCCTGCTTGCGGTGGTGA
Source organism: Roseomonas sp. (assembly GCA_020249415.1). GTDB lineage: Bacteria > Pseudomonadota > Alphaproteobacteria > Acetobacterales > Acetobacteraceae > Neoroseomonas. The sequence continues at coordinate 2,854 of JADCFR010000330.1, forward strand.
GCACTGAAGAACCCGAATTCAACGCCATAGACTTGCCCGCGGTGAACCCGGATATCGGTGCCCTTCGCCGTTCGGTAGCGGCATTTCGCGGGCATTTGAGGGAGACCTTGCGGGATCGCTATGATGTCGAATTACTGGGCGTTTACGTCTATCCGGCACAGGTCGTGTTTTGTCGCCGGCCCTTTTCCAGCCTCGCCGATCTTGCCGGACGACGCATTCGCACATCCTCGGTCGGGCAGTCCGAAATGTTCA
>JADCFR010000331.1 GCA_020249415.1 Roseomonas sp.
CCGCCATGCTGAACCCTGCCTATACGCCGGCGGAAGACATGATGGACAGCAGCGCCTTTCGTGCGGGCTTCGCCGCCCTTGGGCGCAACGGGCTTTCCTTCGATGCCTGGATTTATTTCCACCAAATCCCGCGCCTGGCCTCCCTCGCCCGCGCCTTCCCTGACATCCCGATCATGCTGGATCATTGCGGCGGGATTCTTGGCATCGGCCCTTATGCCGGCAAACGGGATGAGGTCTTTGCCGCCTGGTCGCGCCATATGGCGGCATTGGCGCAATGCCCGAATGTCATGGTGAAGCTGGGTGGGCTTGGCATGCGCCTGCCGGGCTTTGGGCTTGAAGCGGGCGCGATTGCGCCATCATCGGAAGAATTGACGCAGCATTGGCGCCCCTGGATGGAACGCTGCATTGAATTATTTGGTACCAGCCGCTGCATGTTTGAAAGCAATTTCCCGGTGGATAAGGGCGGCTATGGCTATGCGGTCGGCTGGAATGCCTTCAAGCGCATCGCCGCCGGCGCCTCGGCCGAGGAAAAGGCCGATCTGTTCTGGCGCAGTGCCGCGCGATTTTACCGCCTGACGCAGTTTCTTTGATTACCTCGTCTGGTTCGGGAGTTCAGGGAGTAGGTAATCAAGAAAAAGATCGGGATTTTCCGCGAAGGGAAAATGCCCGATGCCATCCATGCGCTGGAATCGCGCCCCAGGTATTTTTGCGGCGGTCGCGGCGGAATGTTCCGCGGTGCAGGAATAATCATATTCGCCGGTTAGCATGGTTAACGGGCATTTCCGTGTATCAATGCGGTGAATGCGATCCCGCGCATCCCAGCCGCCGGAATAGAACAGAATATCGCCAGGAAATGTGCCACAGCCCCCTTGGCTGTAATGCCACCAGATTTCGGCAGCGCATTCGGCGGGTGATTGCGGCGCCATCAACCCCTCAATCCATTCCGGCGTGAAAATGGCGGCATTGACACGCGGATGATCCGCCCATGGGGTGCGCCTGCCCGCGATATGTTCGGAAGCCTCGCAGGCGATGATGGCGGCGAAGCGCTCGGGCGCGCGCAATGCCATTTCAAGGCAGATTTCGCCCGACATGGAAGCGCCGAGCAGAACAGGCTTTTCCGCAAAACCCCAGTTATCAAGAAAACTCAGGATCAATTCGGCATAAAGATCCGTATCCAAGGCCCAGGCTCCGGGCTCGGCTGCGGGGGCGGAACGGCCATGGCCGGGCAAGTCAAAGGCAGTCACGGCATAGCCCGCTTCCGCAAGCCGAGGATGCGCCATCAGCCGATGGAACTGGCGCGAATCCGATCCTGCCGTGTGTAGCCCGAGAATCGGGCGCCCCTGCCCGGCGCTTTCGCCATAGACAACAAAGTCGCGTCCCTTGGCATTGAGCCTGACATAGCGGCCTTGTGCGGCGGGGCACGGGTGACCGCCACCGCGTCGCGGGCGAAGCGAAGCGGGCGCTCGTGTGTCGGCACCGTGCAACGCCCAGCGCGCGAGGTCGAAAATGCGCCGCAAGATATGCGCATGTTGCGCCCAGGCAAGCTCATCGCCTGCCGCCGAAAATCCCGGAACGCGCATCCGCAGCGCATAAAGGTGGTGGTGGTGGCGCGCCGGCTGGGTCTTCAGGAATTCATCCCAAATGGCAGCCGAGGCCGAAAAGCGCATCTCCGCATCCGGGCTCAGGGAAATTCTGACGGATGCATCGGCAAGTTCAAACGTGATGGCGAAGCCGGGCTGCAGGACAGCAAAACGCCCGATCGCGCCGGGTAAGCGAGAGTGCAGGATTTCATCACTTGCGCAAAGCGCACGCCAGCGATCCAGCAAGGGCGCGGCGCTGAATTTCTCCCAGCCAATCGGCATGCGATCCCCCTTCAAAGCGACCGCAGCTTCCATGCTGGGTTGGCCTATGACAAGGGCGCGGCCCTTATTCAATCAACGCCGGCGGTTCCGCTGCTGCGCGCGGCAGGGGCGGCGGCGGCACCCAGGGCCGATCACCGCGCCAGGCGCGATCAGACATCACCTGCGCGCCCGAGGAGGAAAGCCAAACCGCATGCGCCCCATCGCGCCAGACGGAGAAACGATCAATCAGAATGCTCTGCCGGCAGCGCTGCCGGATGGGCTCGGTAGAGATGATCACGGCAACCGCGCCGCATTGCGCCATGATATTGCCGCGCCGCGCAAAAAAGGCGCTTGTACCGGCTTCGAACCGACAGCCATCCGCCGTGCAACTCAGCTTGCCATCGGGGCTTGCGCCCTCAGCCGGCAGCGCCTTGGCCGCATCCTGCCCGTAAAGCCTGAGCCAGGCATCGCGCGTCAGGTTGGACGCGCCCTGTTGGCGCTGGATGAACAGCGTATCGGTCGCGAAAAACCCAACCAGCCGCGCGTCTTGCGATATCAGGATATGGGGCGGTTGCACCAAAGCGGCGCTTGTCAGGCCAAGGATCATTGGCGGCACGCCCAAGGCGCGCCACCAGCGCCGCCACAGGCATAGCCAGCAAAGCCCGAAGGCGAAGACCGCCAAGCCCCAGCCGGGGATCGGCATGGCGGATTCCGTCGCCCCCGGCCAGGCGGCAACGATGCGCGCCACCCCCAAGATGCCCTCCACCCCAAAGCCCATCACCCAAAGCGCCGGCGCTTCCAGGCCAAGCGGCATCAGCACCGCCGCCAACATCCCCGCCGGCATGACAATGAAGGACGTGAGCGGCACCGCCACCGCATTCGCCGCCACGCCATACCATTGCAGGCGCCCGAAATGCGCGAGGCCGAAGGGCGCTGTCGCCGCACCCGCGAGAACCGAGGTCATCATCAAGCCAAGCACGGCAAAGCCAATCCGCCTGGCCCAGCCCTTTTGGCCGCGCAGCCCGGCAAGGCGTGGCTGCACGGCCTCCCACCCCGCAATCAGGGCCAGCACCGCCGCGAAGGACATTTGGAAAGACGGGCCCAGCAGCGACGCCGGATCGAGGATCATCACCACCGCCGCAGCCCAAGCGAGGCCACGCAGGGAAATCGCCTTCCGCCCCGCCAGAATGGCCAGCGTCACGAGACACGCCATGGCAAAGCTGCGCTGCATGGGCACCTGGGCGCCGGTCAGCAGCATGTAGAAGCCACCCGCCAACAAGGCGCCGCATCCCGCCAGCATTTTGCCCGGCACCCTGAGCGCCACGGGGCGATACAGCGCCGCCAGCAGTCGTGTCACCCAGAAGGACACGCTCATCACAATCGCGATATGCAGGCCGGAGACAGAGAGAATATGCGCCAGGCCCGAATCGCGCATGGCATCCAAATCAGCCCTTGGAATAACGCTTTGGCTACCGGTCAGCAGCGCGGCTGAAATCGCCCCGGCCGCGCCTGGCAAGACCGCCAAAACCCGCGCCTCAAGGTCACGGCGCAGGCCGGAAAGGGGTGGGGCGTCCCCTGCGCCGGGTGTTATCTCGGCCGCGCCAATCGCAAAACCGACCCCGCCCTGACCACTGAAAAAGGCGGCGCGTTGGAAATCCCAAGCGCCCGGATAGGCCGGCGCCGCCGGAGCGCGGATCAAAGCACGCACACTCAGCAAATCGCCGGGCGCTGGCCGCGCAGGGTCATCATTGCGGAGCCGAATGCGCAGGCTGCGTTCAAGTTTCGGCGCCTCTGGCCCGAATTGCGCCTGCCCAAGCGTAACCCTGAGCCCCTGCGGCAAGGCCTGCACATTTTGCACAATGCCCTGGATCACGAGCGCGCGCGGCGGAGGGGAGATCGGCGGCGGCACCCTTTGCGCATGCCAAAGCGTGATCGCGAAACCAAAGCTGCCTGCCGCCACCAGCGCGCAAAGCCAGCCGCAAAAGGCCCATCGGCGTGCCACCAGCAGCGCGGCGATGATCAAGGGGGGCGTCAGCCAGATCAGCCGTGCATCCGGTTCGCTCCGCAGGCTGAAATAAAGCAGGATCCCCGCCGCCATGGCGACCGGCAGCCAAAGTGCCAGATGTTGGCGTTCGGCGGCGAAAACCTCGGCGGCCCAGGCGCGCCATACGCCCGGCGATGCCCTAAGGCTTTGGTCTTGGGACAGGGAAGGGATCAAAACAGACACAACCATAAGTTTATATGAGCCGAGCCTTACAACCAATCGGGAAATTCATCACGCACCAGCCTTGGCAATAGATTTCCCCAGCGCGGCATGTGGTTTAAAGGCAGGGCATCAGGAGAATGATGACCACGCCATGACGGTTCGTACGCGCTTTGCCCCCTCCCCCACCGGCTATCTGCACATCGGCGGGGCCCGCACTGCCTTGTTCAATTGGCTCTTTGCGCGCCATCATGGCGGGGAATACCTGCTGCGTATCGAAGACACGGACCGGGAACGCTCCACCCGGCAAGCGGTGGATCAGATTCTGGACAGCCTGGAATGGCTCGGCCTTTCGCCGGATGAACCGCCGGTGTTTCAGGCAGCGCGGGAAGCGCGGCATCTTGAAATTGCCGAAGCGCTGCTGGCCATGGGCAAGGCCTATCGCTGCTGGGCGACGCCGGAAGAATTGGCCGAAATGCGCGAACGTGCCGCCGCCGAGGGCCGTCCGCCGCGTTATGACCGCCGCTGGCGAGAGCGTGAGCCCGGCCCGGAACAGGCCGGCAAGCCCTTCGCCATCCGCATCAAGGCGCCTTTGGAAGGTGAAACCGTGGTCGCGGATTTGGTGCAGGGTGAGGTGCGTGTCGCCAATAGCGAATTGGACGACATGATCATTCTGCGCAGTGACGGCACGCCGACCTATCTGCATGCGGTTGTGGTGGATGATCACGATATGCGCATCACCCATGTGATCCGCGGCGATGACCATCTGACCAATACTTTTCGCCAATGCATGGTTTATGACGCGATGGGCTGGACCCGCCCGCATTTCGCCCATGTGCCGCTGATCCATGGCGCTGATGGCGCCAAGCTTTCCAAGCGCCATGGTGCGGTTTCCGTGCTCGATTTTCGTGAGCAAGGCTATCTGCCCGAAGCTGTCTGCAATTACCTGCTGCGGCTTGGCTGGGGCCATGGGGATGAGGAATTCATCCCGCGCGATCGGGCGGTGACGCTGTTCGACATCAAGGATGTTGGACGCGCGGCGGCGCGCATGGATTATGCCAAGCTCACGCATTTGAATGGGCAATATCTGCGCATGGCCGATGATGATGCGCTGACGCGGGATGTGCTGGAACGGCTTGCGAAACGCACCGTGTTATTCGGGCCGGATGGCGCCAAGCGCCTGCGGATGCTGATGCCTTTCCTCAAGGAACGCGCGAAGACGGTCGAAGAATTGACCGGCGCTGCGGCTTTCGCGGTGCAGGATGGCGCGCCGATCATGGAAGCCAAGGCCGAGGCCTTGCTGACGCCAGAAGCCAAGGCGCGGCTCGCTGATCTTGCCGCGTTTTTGCAGACTGCGCCGTGGGAAAAGCAGGATCTTGACCAATGGCTGCGCGATTATGCTGAGGTGAAGGGCATCAAGCTTGGCCAGGTGGCGCAGCCCTTGCGCGCGGCACTCAGCGGCAGCACCACCAGCCCGCCGATTGATGCCGTGCTCTGGGCGCTGGGGCGGGAGGAGGCGACTTTGCGCATCCTCACCGCGGCTGGCTGATCACCCATGACGGCTTCATCAAAGCGCCGTGATGGCCCGTGCGAGGCGCCGGTAATCATCCATGTCGTTATAGATCTGCGCTGAAATACGCACCCAAAGCCCACCCGCAAGCGCAATGACGGGCACGTCAATGCAATGTTCCTGCCAGAGCTTGCGGCGCAGCCCGTCAGGCGGCTCAGTCGTGAAAGGCAATTGAACAAGGCGCATGGAGGCATCCGCTGGTTCGGGCGCGCCAACCCGCGTTTGCCAAGTTTGGGCGAGATACGCGCCAGCTTCTGCGGCAAGGGCGCTATTGCGGGATTTGATGATCTGATCGCCGAAGCTCTCCCGAAAGGCGATGGCTGCCGGCACGCAAAGATAGGCCGAAGGATCGCGTGTGCCCGTCCAGTCAAATTCAGCGATAAAGCCAGAACCATACCCGTGCGAGATGACCGGCGGATGCAGCCAGGCTTGATGTTCCCGGCCTGCCCAAAGAAAGGCAGCGCCCTTGGGCGCCATCACCCATTTATGGAAATTGCCGCAGTAGAAATCGGCCTGCAGTTTTCCGACGGAAAGATCAATCTGCCCCGGCGCATGCGCGCCATCCACCAAAACCAAAGCGCCCACGGCATGCGCAGCGGTGATCATGCGCTCGATCGGCATCACCAAAGCGGTGGCCGAGGTGATGTGGTCCAGAATGACAAGCCTTGTGCGTGGACCAAGACCCTGCGTGAAGGCGGCCAGAATCGCCGCCTCATCCGGCGCAGGAAAGGGCAGTGTCACCTCGACAAGCCTGGCCCCGCTGCGCTGGGCCGCGTGGCGCGCGATATTCTTCACGGCATTATAGGTCTGATCATTGATCAGGATTTCGTCATCTGGCGCCAAGGCCAGCGAACCGATCACGGCCTGAATGCCGCTTGTGGCATTATCCACAAAGGCAATGTCCTGAACCTCGGCACCGAGATAGGCGGCGGCCTCCGCCGCTGCCAGGCGCAACCGCTTGGGCAGTTGCGTGACGAAGAAATCCCCGATGGCGCTTTCCATGTCATGCCGGATCGCGTCCTGCGCGGCCAATACGGGCTTGGGGGTGGCGCCGTAGCTCCCGTGATTGAGATGCGTTGCACGCCAATCCAACGCCCAAAGATGCCTGATGGATGCGCCGAAGGCTGACATGATGGCCTTGTTACGCTTGGGGCTGGATTGGGGCAAATTTCATGATCGCCTACTGGTAAGGGTTAGGGGGCGCGAGCCGAACTGCGCAGGAAGGTTCCTGGGCATATGCCGCAAGGCAGCTCTGATTGCGCCCCATCACCCCTCGGGCAAAGGAGCCCGCCCGCCGATCGGGCTTTAGCAGGCTGCTGCGCATATCTGCCCTGCAGCAATGCTTCAAAATGTCTGACCCGCAGGCCAAAGACAGCCGTCATCATCGCGCCGCCATGCGTCACTTCGCGGGCATTGATATCGGCAATGAGGCTGCAGCGGATGAGACGATGATCTGCAAGTTCCGCCATCTGATTGGGCATAACGGTCTCAACAGGAGCATGCTGACCGCTGTCAATGATCATCGGAAATCCAAGGGCCATTTTGGTGCCGCATGTGGCAGTCAAATGGCAAGGAGAAGCTCATCCATGCCACATAGGTGACCTCGGCCAATCGGCGTGACAGTCAGATGCTTGCCACATATGTCCCGATTCGGACATCACTCTGCCGCGTGGGACACCCTCCGCTGACGCCACGCAAAGGCCAGGAAAACCCCAACCAGCGAAGCCGCCAACCCATACCAGGTAATGGCATAGCCAAGATGGTTGTTGCGTGGGCGCGGCAGCGTCTGCGCGGGCTCTGGCAGGCTGCCCGTTTGGCCCAACAGCACAAGGCCATAAGGCGCCATCCCAGGCACGCCGAGCGCCGCGCCAATCGCCACGGGATCGAAGTGATAAAAGCGCCGCCCCGCGATATCATCCTGTGCGGCGAAGCGCCCGGCGGGTTCGCCAAACCGCACATAGCCCATGATCCGTTGCGGGCCTTCCGGCCGGGGCAGGCCGGCCAGCCCATCCAGCGGCACCCAGCCGCGATCCACCAGCAGAGGCGGGCCGGAATCGCGCAGGAAGGGCACCACCAGCCGCGCGCCCATGCGATTGGCGCGGATTTCAACGCCGAGCAATGCCTCACGCCCATGATCAAAGCGGCCAAGCGCTTCAAGCTTCGCATAGGGGGCGGGCGGGTCGGTGAAAGGCGCGGGCGGCGCGGCCTCGGCCGCTGCGATGCGCGCCAGGATATCCGTTTTCCAGGCGAGGCGCTGCGCCTGCCAGGTGCCAAGGCCAAGCAGAATGATCAGAACGGGAAGCCCCGCCAAGGCGGGCCAGAGCAGGCGGCGAGAGAACATCACCCGCTTAGGTCGTGCCAAGATGGCGCCATTGCAAGCCAAGCAGCATGCATGGCGACAGCAGCGCCGCATGCTGCAAGATCTGGGCGTATATCCAACACCCCTGCAAAAACATGGCCGCGCCCGCATCGCGGGCAGCGGCCAAGCAAGGCTGATTTCAGCGCGCCGGAAAAGTCCGGCACCGATCAGTGATGCGCGATTTCGCCAACACCCCACCAATAGATGCACACAAACAGGAACAGCCACACCACGTCCACGAAGTGCCAATACCAGGCCGCCGCTTCAAAGCCGAAATGCTTCTCCGGCGTGAAATGCCCCTTCAAGGCGCGCATCAGGCAGACGAACAGGAAGGTGGTGCCGACGATCACATGAAAGCCATGGAAACCGGTCGCCAGGAAGAAGGTCGAGGAATAAATGCCACCATTATAAAACTTGAACGGCGCCAAGGTGTATTCCCAGGCCTGCAATGCGGTGAAAATCACGCCGAGCAAAACCGTGAGCGTCAGCCCCCGGATCAGCCCCTTGCGATCATTGTTCAGCAGCGCGTGATGCGCCCAGGTCACCGTGCAGCCCGACAGTAGCAGGATCATGGTGTTCAGGAAGGGCAGATCAAAGGGATCGAAGGTAAGCGTGCCCTTGGGCGGCCACACAGCGACCTCGGCGCCCGAGACATGTTCCGGGAAAAGCGCGAAATGAAAATAGGCCCAGAAGAAGGCCACGAAAAACATGACTTCGGAGGCGATGAATAGCGTCATCCCATAACGAAGCCCAATGCGCACAATCGGCGTATGCAGCCCAGGCGTGCGGCTTTCCTTCACCACATCGCGCCACCAAAAGAACATGGTCGCCAAAATGCCAGCGAGGCCGATGAAGAAGATCGCGCGGCTGCCATAATGCGCCCAAAGAATGATGCCGAGCACCAGCGCGCCACCAGCAAAGGAACCCACCAAAGGCCAGGGTGACGGATCAACCAGATGATAAGGGTGCTTATGCAGCGGCGGTGCTTCGCCCTCCGCCGTGGTTGCCTGTGCGTGAGATGTGCTTGCCATTGTCAGTCCTGGTGCCTTCCTCGGTCACGGGCTTAGTGCCCGAAACGGACGCCCGCATCAATCCTGAAACCGCCCCCGAAATCAAGCCCATGAAGCATGAAAACCGGGTTTATCCGTCAATCAATTCTGCCTGGCATTGGCGCGCCCCACATGCGGTCCCGCATTGGCGAGCGCACCGGCCTTTTTCGCATCTTCCATGGTGCGGAAGAAGCTGTAGGAAAGCGTGATGGTGGTAATGTCGCGCGTGCTGGGATCTTCGGCAATGCGCGGGTCCACCCAGAAGGTGACCGGCATATCCACCCGCTCATTCGGCGTCAGGGTTTGTTCATCAAAACAGAAGCAGGCGATCTTGTGGAAATAGCGCCCGACCTTCTCCGGCGTTACATTATAGGTTGAAACCCCTGTCACCGGCGTATCAGAGCGATTCGTGGCGGAATAAAAGGCCAGACCTTCCTCACCGAGCCGCAGCGTCACGCTGGTCTGTTCGGGCATGAAGCGCCAGGGCAGATTGGGATGCGTGGTGGCATTGAAGCGAATGGTGATCTGCCGATCGCCAGCCGCGCCGGGCGCCGCCGCACTGCGTTGCGTGGTGCCGCCAAACCCAGTGACACGACAGAACAGGTCGTAAAGCGGCACGGCGGCGAAGGAAAGCCCAACCATGAAGGTCACCAGCCCGGCTGCCGCAAGCCCAGTGCGCTTGTTCCGCCTTGCGAGCTCTGCCTTGCGCTGTTCCTGTTCCATGAGGGTCATGTGGGAAGCACCTTGCCGCCGCTCAAGCCCGAAGCAGGCGCGCAATGCCGATGAAATAGAACAGCACCGAAAGCCCCACCAGCACCAACAGCAAAGCGATATTGCGCCCGCGCCGGCGCTTTTCGAATATCGCGCGTTCTTCCGGGGTCATGGCGACAGGATCAGCTTTTCAGCGGCCAGCACAGCGAAAAGCGCAAAAAGATAGGTCAACGAAAAGCGGAAGCATTTCTTCGCGGCCTTATCGCCGGCAAGGCTGCGGCCTTCTCCATCCTGCGCCTCGCGCAGCACAGCGACGGCATGACGAATGAAATTAAGGCCGAGCAAAGCGGCAATCACGCCATAGACCGGCCCGGAAAAGCCAATGAGCCAGGGCGCCATGCCAAGCGGCGCCAGGGCCAGCGTATAATACAGAATCTGCTTGCGGGTTTCGCGTGCGCCGGCGGTCACGGGCAGCATCGGCACGCCGGCCTTGGCGTAATCCTCATGCGCCCAAAGCGACAGCGCCCAGAAATGCGGCGGCGTCCAGATGAAGATGATGGCGAACAGCATGATCGGCACCAGGGTGATGTCACCGGTCACCGCGGCCCAGCCGATCAGCGGCGGAAAGGCGCCGGC
>JADCFR010000332.1 GCA_020249415.1 Roseomonas sp.
CATGCCGTTCTGTTAGCGCTTTCGGCGGTCAGCACGCAATTTTCTTTGTCGGCGTCAGGAAAGCCGATCCGCCCCATGTGGCGCCCCGGCCAGTTCATTGACGGTAATCGGCTTATAGGGCGCGCGGGGGCGGAAATGCCCCACCTCCTCCACCGGCACGCTCCGCGTTTCCGCAATCACCGCCGCCACCGTCGGCCCGCAAAGCCGCCCCTGGCAGGGACCCATGCCGCAGCGCAAATAGGCCTTGGCCTGGTTGGGGCCAGTTGCGCCAATCGCCGCCGCCCAGCGGAGCGCACCCGCCGTCACTTCCTCACACCGGCAGATGATGGTGGATTCTTCAGGCGGCGCCAGGATTTCCTGCGATGGCGCGTAAAGCGCATCCAAAAAAGGGCGCAGCGCACGGGCCTGCAATAGCGCATCCGCACTGGCTTCCGCCCGGAAATCCCGATCCGCGTGCGAAATGCGACCAAGCCGGAGCCCGGCATCAAGCGCCGCCAATTGCCCCGCCGCCACGGCGGCTTCCCAGCCACCAATCACCGCACCATCGCCCGCGACCGCAATCCGCGCATGGGAAGACGCGCCGAAAACATCAAGCTTGGGCCGCCAGCAAAGCTGCTGTGAATCCCAGCCATGTTCCAAGCCAATCGCCATGGAAATATGCGTGGAAGGCATGACGCCTTCATGCAGCAGCAGCGTATCGCAAGCTTCGTAGCCACCTTCAAAGCGCAGCCCCTGCACCCGCGGGCTGCCTTCCGCGCGCAAATGCTTCGCCCCCGTAATTACCCGCATGCCGGACTGACGCGCCTTCAGGATCAGCCCAATGCCTTTGGCAAGCTGCGCAAAGCCGCTGAAAATCCCGCCCTGTTCAAGCGCCGTGCGCAGAATGGGTTGGGTGCGCGTTTCCACCAGCACTGGCAATACACCCGCGCGGATCAATTGATTGGCGAGCAGCCATATCAGCGGCCCCTGCCCTGCCAGCACCACCTTGCCCGATGGCACCATGCCAGCAGTTTTCAGCGCAATCTGCGCTGCCCCGGCGGACATCACCCCAGGCAACGTCCAGCCCGGAATGGGCACGGGCCTTTCCTGCGCCCCGGTCGCGAGCAGAATACGCTCGGCGACGAAATCTATACTTTCACCCTGACGGGAAACCGAAAGCGTGCCCGTATCGGGATCCAGCATCCAAAGCGTGGCGCCGGGACGATAGGTGATATCCAGCGCGCGAAACCGCGCGATCAGATCAAGGCCCGGCGCCATGTCACGCGCCAAGGCTGGATCGGCGCCGGCCAATTCGGCAGCGCGAAAGACCTGCCCGCCAGGTGCCGCGTTTTCATCCACCACCAGGACAGAAAGCCCGCATTCCCGTGCAGTGATGGCGGCCGCCATGCCAGCCGGCCCGGCACCAATAATGGCCAAGTCAAACTTGTTTGGTGCCGCGCTTGTCTTGACGGGCACCAGGCTCATCGCGGCACCTCCCGCGCGCCATGCTGGCGGGCGATGCGCATGCCGGCAGCGACCGGCACCATGCAGGCTTGCCGGTTCGCGACACCGTCAATCTCGGCCAGGCAATCGAAGCAAACGCCCATCATGCACCAGGGCAAGCGCGGGCTGCCGGAGACCGCCGTTTCACGCATGGCCGGCAGGCCCGCAATGAGCATGGCGGCAGCGGCGCTGCTGCCTTCCGGCACCATCAGGGCACGGCCTTCGACAAAAACCTGCACCGTCTCCGGACGATGATCGGGGCGCGTGCGAAACATCAGAAGCGCTTTGCCGAAAATGGCGCAAGGAAGGGATCAAGTTCTCCGCGCGCAATCATGGGTGCCAGCAGCTTCCCATGCGCGGCGGCCAGCGTGACACCGGAATGGCAATTCGCCGTGAAGGCGCCGGGCAGGGTTTCGGATTGGTCATAAATCGGCAGCCCATCAGGCGACATGACGCGCAGCGCAGACCAGGCGCGCACCACATTCAGCTTGCCAATCCAGGGAAAACAGAGCGCCGCGCGATGGGCGATCTCCGCCATCACCGGCTGGGATTGGCGTGTGTCAAACCCCACTTCCTCCACGCTATCGCCCAGCATGATGCTGCCCTCTCCGGTTTGGCGAATGGTGGTGGTGGGCATGGGCAGGGCAGCGCGCGTGCGTTCCGTCACCAGCACCTGACCGCGCTGCGGGCGCACCGGTGCCTTCAGGCCGAAATGCGTGGCAAGTGTTGCATTGCCAAGGCCAGCCGCCAGCACCGCGCGTTCCGCCTGAATGGTGCCGAGATTGGTTTTCAGCAGGAAATTACGCGGCGCCGTCGCGACGCCCATGATCTTCACATTGGGCAAATAGACCCCGCCAAGCGCCGCAAACCCGTGATGCAGGCTACGGAGAAGCGCCAAAGGGCTGACATGCCCGTCATAGGGCGTGAAGGAGGCACCCACCACGGCGGGGCCAAGGCCGGGCAGCATCTCACGCGCTTCCCGCGCATCCAGCATGCGATAGTCAAAGCCGTAATTGCCCGCTTCGCGCTTCATCTGTTCCAGGCGCTCGGCGCGTTCATTCATTTCCCGGTCGGAAAGGCATAAATGGAGGCCGCCCGGCTGCGACAGGCCAAGGGATTGGCCGGTCTGCTTGGCCAGATCATCTGCCAATGCTGCCCAACTTTCCGCCGATTGGCGCGTCCAGCGCTGATACCAGGGCGCACCGAGCCCCTTGGATTGCACCCAAACCAGGCCGAAATTCCCGCGGCTGGCGCGATAAGCAGCGTCACCTTCATCCAGCAGCGCAACCGATAGCCCTTCGCGCCGGAGGCCCCAGGCAATGGCGGAGCCCACCAGCCCGCCACCAATCACCATTGCGTCGAAGCGTCTCGCGGTCATGACACGGCCCGGTTTACGCGCTTTCGGTTAAGGAAAGATGCGATCAGCGCCCGCCACCCACCTGCAGGCAGGCCGCCGTCACATAGGATGCGGCGTCTGAGGCGAGGAACAGGATGCATTCTGCCACTTCTTCTGGCTTGCCGGGCCGGCCCATCGGAACCAGCGGGCCAAGCCGCGCAAGCCGGTCCGGCGCGCCGCCCCGGGCATGGATTTCCGTTTCAATCAGGCCAGGATTGACCGCATTCACCCGCATGCCTTCCTGCGCCACTTCGCGCGCCAAGCCGATGGTGAGCGTATCCACGGCTGCCTTGCTCGCGGCGTAATGAACATATTCCCCTGCACTGCCGAGTTCTGACGCGCGGGAGGAAACATTCACAATCGCGCCCCCCTTGCCGCCATGCTTGGTGGACATGCGCTTCACCGCTTCACGGCAGAACATGGCAAGGCCGGTGACATTGGCGCCCATGGTATTGGCCCAGCCGGCATGGGTAATGTCTTCCAACCGCCCGCGCGGTCCGGTGCCGCCGGCATTATTCACCAGCACATCAATCCGCCCGAAATGCTGCATGACCGCTTCAAAGGCGGCAATCGCATGCGCCTCATCCTCAACCGAGCCTTGCAGCAGCAGCACCTTCGCCCCCGCCGCTTCGCAATCACGCTGCACCGCTTCGGCGCTGGCGCGATCCTGCTGGTAGGTCAGGCATAAATCATAGCCGCGGGCGGCGGCCATGCGCGCGGTGGCCGCGCCAATGCCGCGCCCGGCGCCGGTGATCAGCATGGTTTTTCTGGACATGGGCTCTCCCCTTTGTTTTCGGTCGCTTTATGGCATGGGATGGCGGGCTTGCCGATACCCGCGCGGCGGGTGAGCATCAGGGAACAGGAGGCCACCATGACCCCATTTTCGCCCACCAGCTTCAAGCCGCTGACCTTTCATGATGCCGTGCCGCGCTTTCCAGCGCTGCAACACACATCCGCGCAGGCGCAAAACAGGAAAGGCTGAAAAATGACACGCAATCTGGAGGGCAAGAGCGCGCTCGTGACTGGCGGTGCCTCTGGCATAGGGCGCGCGACCGCGCTCGCTTTCGCGCGCGAGGGTGCGCGGGTGGCGGTGGCAGATATTCTGGAGGAAGCCGCGCAACGCACTGTCGCCGAGATCAAGGCGATGGGTGGCCAAGCGCTCGCCATCGCCTGTGATGTCACGGATGATGACGCGGTAAAAGCCATGATCGCCGCGACCGTGGATGCCTTTGGTGGCCTTGACTGCGCCTTCAACAATGCCGGCATCGCGCCGTATCAGGTGAATGCCGGGGGGCAGAAAATCGCGGATGTCGCGCCCGAAGCATGGCGCCGCTTGATTGATGTAAATCTGACTGGCGTTTGGCTATGCCTGAGGCATGAAGTGGCACAAATGCGCGCGCAGGGTTCGGGCGGCGTCATCATCAATACGGCCTCGATCCTCGGGTTGATCGGATCGGCTACCTCCTCTGCCTATGTTGCGGCAAAGCATGGTGTGGTGGGTCTCACGAAGACAGCGGCCGCAGACCATGCCGAGGATAATATCCGCGTCAATGCGGTTTGCCCAGGCTATATCGAGACAGCAATGACCGAGGAGACGATGCGCCGGCGCGGTGAGCGCATTCTGGCGCGCGTGCCCATGGCGCGCATGGGCCAGGCAAATGAGATTGCCGAAGCGGTGGTATGGCTTTGCAGCCCGAAAGCGAGCTTTGTGACGGGTGTCTCCTGGGCGGTGGATGGCGGCTATACGGCGATTTGACGCACTTCCTGAAGCGGGCATGATTGCCCCAAGGATTGCCGCTGCCATCCCGCCCATTTCTGTTTGAGGAACGCCAATGTCTGAAATTGAGATAACCGATGATGCGGGGCTGCGCATCATTCGCCTGAACCGCCCGGAGAAGAAAAATGCCCTCACGCGCGCCATGTATAGCGCGATGGCAGTGGCGTTGCGGGAGGCTGCAACCACGCCTGCCATTCGCGCCATTCTGATCACGGGCGGTGATGCCTGTTTTACCTCCGGCAATGATGTCGCGGATTTCCGGGCGCGCGGGGAACAGCAGGCGGAAGTGCCCTCCCCGGCGCGGGAAATGCTGGCGGCCCTTGGTGAATGCCCGAAGCCTGTGGTGGCAGCGGTGGCGGGGTACGCGATTGGCATTGGCACCACGCTGCTTTTGCATTGTGACTTGGTCTATGCGGGGGATAACGCCATCTTCCGCATGCCTTTCGTGGATTTGGGGTTGTGTCCGGAAGGCGGTTCATCCCTGCTGGTGCCGATGCGGGGCGGGCAATTGCTTGCCAATGAATTGCTGATGCTGGGCGATGCCTTTGCGCCGGACGTCGCCTTGCGTGCCGGCATCATCAATGCCGTGGTGCCCGCCGCAGAATTGCTGGCGTATTCGGAAGCCAAGGCGCGCGCCTTGGCGGCCAAGCCGCCGGCGGCCATGGCGCAAACCAAGGCGCTGCTCAGGCGTGCCGATGCGGTGCGCATTGCCGAACACATGCAGGTGGAATTCGCCGCCTTCGGCGCGCTGTTGCGCGGGCCGGAAGCGGCGGAAGCGGTTGCGGCGTTTCAGGAAAAGCGCAAGCCGGATTTCTCGCGCTTTTTCGCGGGCGGTAAGGGCTGACGCGATGCTGCATC
>JADCFR010000333.1 GCA_020249415.1 Roseomonas sp.
GCAGTTGAAAACGGCAATGCCATGGGCCGTGATTTAGCGCGGCTCAAGCTTTGGCGTGATCTCGGTGCGATTTATCTGACGCTCACACATGATGGGCATAATGATCTGGCCGATGCTGCGCGCCCCAAACCAGTACTTGGCGATGGCACGGCGCAACATGGCGGGCTTTCCGATCTCGGGCGGCAAGCGCTTGCCGAGATGAACCGCATCGGCCTGATCGTTGATGTCTCGCACGCCGCGAAATCTTCCATGATGCAGGCGGCGGAGCTTTCCCGCGCGCCGATTGTGGCGACACATTCCTGCTGCCGCGCACTATGCGATCATCCGCGCAATCTGGATGATGAGCAGTTGGATATGCTGCGGGCAAAGGGCGGCCTCGTGCAGATCACGGCACTTGATGCCTTTCTCCGCCCGCCGGGCGCGGATGGGAAGTCTCCTGCAACCGTTGCCGATATGGTGGATCATGTGGATTACGCGGTCAGGCGGATCGGGCTTGATCATGTTGGCCTGTCATCGGATTTCGATGGCGGCGGCGGCATTCCCGGCTGGGCCAATGCTGGCGAGACGGCGAACCTGACGGCGGAATTGCACCGCCGCGGCTATGGCGCGCGGGAGATTGATTTGCTCTGGTCCGGCAATTTCCGGCGGCTGATGCGCCGCGTGCAGGGGATGGCAGGGTAGTTGGTATCGGGAGAGTCAGACAAGAGCGCGGAAGAAACCAAGGCGGTCGTTGAAGTTGCCAAGGCCATCGGGCAGGTGGCAAAGCCAACGGAAAGCTGATTGACGCAGCATCCGCTCTTGGAGAGCCGGCACGGGCAATCTGAACAGCTGGGATAAGTGTATTTCCTGCCTGAATGCGGCATGATGCCGTGGACAGGAGATGCCATGAGGAGACCACCCCGCCGGCACCAAAGCCCGGCCTCAAAGGCGCCGGCGCCAACCACTCCCCTCAAAACACCGCCCCAAAGGGCAGCACCGCCACCCAATCCCCGGGGCTGACCGCCGTAATCTCCTCCCCCAATTCCACAAAAGCATCGGATTGCGTGAGCGATGTCAGCAAACCCGCCCCTTCTCGCGCAAATTTTTGTGCGCGCGGCAGGCCGCCCGTGGCATGCAGGCTGATGCGCACATATTCGCGCCGCCCAGCCTTTTTGCGATAGGTGAAATCAGCCTCCGCCACAAAGCGCGGCAGGGCTTCGGGCAAAGCCCCCGCGAGCCGCAGCACCAAAGGCCGCGCGAGGTGCAGAAACGTCACCACCGCGGCGACCGGATTGCCCGGCAGGCCCAGCACCGGCGTGCCGCGCACGAGACCCATTGCCGCCGGGCGGCCCGGCTTCACGGCCAACCGCCAGAACACCAACCGCCCGCCGGCTTCGATCGCCGCGCGCACATGGTCTTCCTCACCGGTCGAGACCCCACCGCTGGTCAGCAGCAGATCATGGCCGGCGGCGGCGTCATGCAGCGCAGCCTCGGTCGCGGCGCGCTCATCGGGCAGGATGCCAAGATCATGCGCTTTCACCGGCAGCGCGGCCAGCAGCGTCAGCAGCGTGAAGCGGTTGCTGTCATAGCTCTGCGCGGGGCCGAGCGTGCTGCCAGGGCTCGCCAATTCATCGCCGGTCGAAAACACGCCGACCTTAAGGCGCGGGCGCACGGCCAGCTGCGCCTGCCCCAAGGCGGCTGCCAGCCCGATCTCGGCGGGGCCAAGAATTTTGCCCTCGGGCAGCGCCAGCGCGCCGGCGGCGATATCCTCCCCGGCAGGCCGCGCATTGGCCCCAAGCTTCAGGCCGGGGGGGACGAGAATCGCCGTATCCTGGCGCCGCGCATCTTCCTGCATCACGACGGTATCGGCGCCTTGGGGCATGGGGGCGCCGGTGAAGACGCGCATCGCTTCACCAGGGGCCACAGCGCGCGCTGGCGCTTGCCCGGCGGCGATGCGGCCAACTTCCATCAGCGCGGTCTCAGCACCCGGCGTCAAATCCGCATGGCGAAAGGCCCAGCCATCCACGGCAGCGTTGAAGAAGGGTGGCAGGGGCAAGGGCGCCATCAGGGGCTCAGCCAGCACGCGCCCGCGTGCAGCGGCAAGCGCCACCATCTCAGCACCTGTGGCGGGCGGGATGCGCTCCACAATCAGCGCCTGGGCTTCCTCTACCGCCATCAGCGCGCCGCCAAAGGCGAAGCAATCATCCGAAAGCTGCGCCATTACCCCTCCGTCCAGCGAATGTCCTTGATCTCTCGTGCGTGCGCCAGCACCAGATCGGCGATGGCTTCCACCTGATCGAGCCCGGCGCGGGGCAGATCATAAGGGGGCGGCGTGTCGGATGCCACCGCGACAATGCCGGGCATATCCGGGTGCATCCAGGGCTTGGCATTGGCGGCACGATGCACTTCCAACTTCGGGTGCGCGTCGCGCTTAAAACCTTCCACGATCACCAGATCAACAGCGTCCATACGCGCGATCAATTCCGGCAGGCGGGGTTCGGCGGCGCTACGCAATTCCGTCATCAACGCCCAGCGCGCGCCGGACGCCACCATCACCTGCTGCGCGCCGGCCTGCCGGTGCTGCCAGGAATCCTTGCCCGGCACATCCACATCAAAGCGATGATGCGCGTGCTTCAGCGTAGAGACACCGATCCCCCGCCCGATCAGGCAGGGGATCAGTTTCACCATCAAGGTTGTTTTGCCGGCCCCGCTCCAGCCGGCGAGGCCGATCACGCGCATGGGTTAAAGTCAGTCCGCGCCGGAAGGCTTGGCACCGGGCGGCGCTTCCGCCGCGCGGCCCTTGGCCATTTCTTCCTGTACCCAAAGCGGGTGATGCTGTTTGGCCCAATTCAGATCCACCTGGCCCGTGCCCATGGCATCGAAGGCGCCTTCCATGCCGATGGACCCGATATAGATATGCGCGAGCAAGGCCGCGATCATCAGTACGGACAGCAGGCTATGGATGATGTGGCTCAGCTGCATCCCGGCGATATCGGTGAAGACGAAGGGGAACACCAGCAGATACCCGGATACCGCCACCACCGCGCCACCCAGCACCGTGATCCAGAAGACCATCTTCTGCCCGCCATTGAAACGGCCGGCTTCCGGATGCTTATTGCCGATCAGCCCGCCACCCGCCTTGAACCAGGCAATGTCGCGCGCATTCGGGATGTTATCCTTCACCCAGATCAGCAGCATGATCACAATGCCAAGCGTGAAGGGGAAGGCCAGGAAGTTATGGGCGTATTTGCCCCATTGGCTGATGGCGGTGAAAGCCTCAGGCCCCACGATCGGCAGCAGGATATGCCGCCCGAAAGTGAGGTTCAGCCCCGAAAGCGCCAGGATGATGAAGGTGGAAGCCACCATCCAGTGATTGGCACGTTCCAGCGTATTGAAGCGCAGAATGGTACGCCCGGAAGGCCCGCCCTCAATCGGGATGCGGCCCTTCTTCAGGCGGAATACCACCAACAGGGCCACCATGCCGAGCACAGCGATGCCGCCCA
>JADCFR010000334.1 GCA_020249415.1 Roseomonas sp.
CAAATGCTGGCGCGCATCGGCCTTGAAGTGCAGGCAGCGGGCCAGCCTGCGGCGGTGATCTTCCCGGCACGCGCGCGGGGTGAGCTTTCCAATATCATGGCTGGCTGGGGCACCCTGACCGGTGAGGCGAATTACTATTACGCCGCCAATGCGCATACCAATAACGCGCAGCTTCGCCTTGGCGCCTTTAATTGGAACGGTTTTTCCGATCCGGAAATTGATCGGCTGATTCAAGCTGCCAATGTGGAGTTGGATGACAAGAAGCGCGAGACCCTGCTGCAACAGGTCGGCGCAGTTTGGAATGAAAAGCGCGTTGTCATCCCCCTTGCCGCGGTGGCTTCGGCCTGGGCGATGCGGCGTGATCGCGTAACACTTCGCGTCGGCCGGAGCGATGAAGAAACCTATGCCTGGGACGTAAGCCCAGTCAGCCGCTAAGCGCGAAGCCCTGCTTCATGCGCATCGCGGAGATGAATTGGATGCAGGTGGAGGCTTACCTCCACCACGATGATCGCTGCGTCCTGCCCTTTGGCAGCACGGAACAGCATGCACAGCTTTCGCTTTGTGTGGATGCGATCCTGGCCGAGAAAGTGGCGGTCGAGGCGGCTGAGCCTCTCGGCATTCCGGTCTATCCCGCCATGCCGTTTGGGCTGGCGCCCTATTTCGCCGCCTTTCCGGGCAGCATTTCGCTCAAGGTGGAGACATTATTGGCGGTGGCGCGTGACCTGATTGACAGTGTCGCGCGCGCCGGGTTTCGCCGCATTCTGATTGTCAATGGCCATGGCGGCAATGCGCCCGTTGGTGCGCTGGCCTTGCAGATCATGACCGAAAATCCTGCGCTTTCGATCAAGTTCCATAATTGGTACAATCAGCCGCATACCTGGGAAACCGCCATGGCGATTGACCGTTCCGGCAGCCACGGCAATTGGATGGAAAACTTCCCTTGGACGCGGCTCGCTAATGCGCCATCGCCTTCCGGTGCCAAGCCATCGGTCGATATGGCGCTGATGAAGGCAAGCCCGCCGGCCAAAGTGCGCGCCATGCTGGGCGATGGCTCCTTCGGTGGCGAATGGCGGAAGCCCGATGAGGATATGCTGCGGCTTTGGCAAGCCGGTGTGGCAGAAACCCGCGCCGCGTTGGAGGGACCATGGCCGACCCGTTAGTCATTTGGGGTGCTGGCGCCATTGGCGGCACGCTTGGCGCGCATCTGGCCCGTGCCGGCCATCAGGTGCTGCTGGTAGATACCGTGGCCGAACATGTCGAAGCCTGCCGCACCAAGGGGCTGAAGATTTTCGGCCCCGTCACTGAATTCACGCAAATCATCCCCGCCGTCACGCCGGATGAACTGACGGGCCGCTATGCGCGCATTGTGCTCGCGGTCAAGGCGCAGGCCACCAAGGCGGCCTTGCCTGTTTTGGCGCCGCATCTTGCAGATGATGGTTTTGTTTTCTCTGCCCAAAACGGTTTGAATGAATTGGAAATTGCCGAAGCCGTAAGCGCTGAACGCACCATGGGCTGCTTCGTCAATTTCGGTGCGGATTGGCACGCACCGGGGGAGATACTTTACGGAAATCGCGGCGCCTTCGTGGTGGGTGAGATTGATGGCACCATCCGTGATCGCACCCGCGCGATGCATGCGCTCTGCCAATCCTTTGAGCCGGATGCTGTTTTGACGAATGATATCTGGTCCTATCTTTGGGGCAAGCTTGCTTATGGCGCCATGCTTTTTGCCACTGCGTTGAACCATGATTCCATGAGCGAGAATTTCGCCGATACGCGCCGCATGCCCGCCTGGCTTGCCTTGGGGCGAGAGGTTGCAGCAACCGCGCTTGCCCGCGGCGTGAACCCGCGTGGCTTCGGGTCTTTCGATCCCATGGCCTTCGCGCCCGGGCGCGCCGATGCGGATGGGATCAAGATGGTGCAATGGCTGCGCGATTACACCGCCGTTGGCGCCAAGACGCATTCCGGCATTTGGCGCGACCTGGCTGTGCGCAAGCGCAAGACAGAAGCTGAGGCTCAGCTTATGATCATGCCAAGGCTCGCGGCACAGAAGGGCATTGCGACACCTGCGCTGGATGCCTTGGGCCGGCTGATCAAGGATATTGAAGAAGGCCGGCGGGAACAGTCCCCAGACACGTTCAACGCCCTGTTGGATGCCATTGCTTGATTGACGCTGTCCTGGCAAAGCTGCTCGCTGAACGCGGGCAATTTATTGCGCGGCTCGCAGAACTTGTCGCCTGCCCATCGGTTTCGACCGATCCGGCCTATGCGGATGGCATGGCGGCGGCGCGACGCTGGCTGATCACACGCTTGACGGCGCTTGGCTTTCAGGATGCGCAGGAAATAGCGGCGGGTGGGCATTCCGCTGTCACCGCGCGCTGGCATGGCGCAGGGCCTGAGGCGCCCATCCTGCTAGTCTATGGCCATTATGATGTGCAGCCGCCCGATCCCGCAGATGCCTGGGCTTCGCCGCCATTTCAGCTTACGGCGCGTGATGGGCGCCTTTATGCGCGTGGCATCTCGGATGATAAGGGACCGTTTCTTTTGGCGCTTGAAACCCTCGGCGCCTTTCTTGCCGTTGAAGGTAAGCTGCCGGTCAATGTGACGTTGCTGTTGGAGGGAGAGGAGGAATGCGGCTCAGCCACGCTTGGCGCCCTGCTCACCCGGTATCGCGACTTGCTGGCGGCGGATGCGGTGCTTTCCGCCGATGGTGCGCGTTGGCGCGCGGATTTGCCGACCATGACAGTGGGGACACGCGGCAATACGGGTATGGAAATCACGCTGCGGAGCGCGGCCAAGGATCTGCATTCCGGGCGCTATGGCGGTGTTGCACCGAATGCGCTGCATGCCATGGCAAGGCTGATCGCGACACTGCATGATCAGGATGGCAATGTTGCCGTCGAAGGTTTCTGGGCCGGCGCCAAGGCAGCTTCACCCGAACAGTGCGCGGATTTGGCGCGCATCCCCTTTGATGTGACGCAGCATGATGCGTCCATCGGAATCGCACCAAGCCATCTTGCGCCCGTGGATTTTTTGGAGCGGCTTTGGCTGCGCCCAACACTTGATGTGAATGGCATGTGGGGCGGGTATACCGGTGCGGGCGGCAAGACCGTCATTCCTGCTTTGGCCCATGCGAAGCTTTCCATGCGCCTGATACCTGGACAGGACCCCGAGCAGGCGCGTGAAGCGGTAGCGCGGCATTTGCGCGCGCATTGCCCCAAGGGCGCTGAGCTTTCCATCACGAATACGCGCGATGGCACTTATGCCTATTCCCTACCTGCTTCGCATCCCTTGCTGCGGGCCGCCGAGGCTGCGCTGGAACGCACCACAGGCCGAAAGCCGCTCCGTGTTCGCATGGGTGCCACGCTGCCGCTGGCGGATATCGCGCATAATGTCGCGGGCATTGATACCATCATGTTTTCCTTCGCGACGGCAGACGAGGATTTTCACGCACCCAATGAAAATTGGCGCGAGGCTTCCATTGCGGAAGGCTTCGCCGCCTGGGTTGCGCTTCTCCGCGAATTGAATGGTGTGAAGCGCACCGCCTTCTACCTAACCAAATAAGGTAACCGTTCCATGGATATCCGTTTTGACAATGTCACTGTTGCGGTCACGGGTGCAGGGCATGGTTTTGGTCAGGCCATTGCGCGTGGCTTCGCAGCACTTGGCGCTAACGTCTTTGCCTGCGATCTTTCCGCCGCTGAATTGGCAGAAACCGCCAAGGCGCCACGCAGCATCTCAACCGACGCCTTTGACCTGACCGCAAAGGGCGCCGCGGCGGGCTGGATCAAGCGCATTGAAGATACCACCGGCGGTCCCATCGAAATCCTGATTTCCAATGCCGGCGGCGTGCGCGGCCAGGTTATGCGCCCGATCGAGGACATTAGCGATGAAGACTGGCATGCCATTATTGACATCAACCTGCATGCCGCGTTTGCGCTGGCGCGTGCCGCCGCGCCTGGCATGAAGAAGGCGAAGAAGGGGCGCATCGTCACCATAAGTTCCGGCGCCGGACTGAAGGCAAGCCTGACGGGCATTCAAGCCTATGGTTCGGCGAAGCATGGGCTGGTTGGGCTGACGCGCCAATTGGCACGCGAATTCGGGCCCTATGGCATTACGGTGAATTCCGTCGCGCCCGGCTTCGTGCTTTCCAATCCATCCAGCATCAAGCAATTCGAAAGCTATGGTGAAGAAGGGCAGAAGGCGCTGATCGGCCGGCTTGCCATGCGCCGGCTTGGGACGGTTGAGGATATCGCCCATGCCGTGATGTTTCTCGCCAGCCCCTATGCTGGTTGGGTGACCGGGCAGGTGCTGCCGGTTGATGGCGGGAATGCGTGATACCTGTTGTTTGGTGGATCAAGTTCCAGGCAGAGCAGCCTGCGGGCTTTGGCAATATGAAAAAGCGCCAAAGCTGCTCAAATCACGCCCCAATGGTGCAAACTAGGGGTCCGATCGCCGCTGTTGGTTCCCGACAGTGGCGTGAATCGGCCCCCCAAATAGAGGGCTAGTGGTGCGCGGGGGCAGTTTTGGGTTGGGAAAGGTTAGCATGAATCGCAACACCAGCAATGTTGCGCGCGAATGCCGCCAGCATAGAAAATCGCCAGGAAGGAACCATGCGATCGAGATCAGGACTGGCTTTTTTTGAAGGGGAACGACCTGAGCCCTTCGTTCTTGTCGCGCCTTCTCGACGTGTCATCGATATAGCAAACTCGATTTACGCGCCGCAATGGGGAGGATTGTAACAGAGTCTGCGTGCGTCCAAACGAAGCAAGCGATCGCATCGTCGCCAGTTTATTCATGGCGTGAGTGGCTTGGCGCAACTGGATTGAGGTTGCCGCACATCCTGCGGGTTCGACCAAAAGCCAAATTCCGTTGAGAGAGCGGGGCAGGACTGATCTTTTCGTGGCGTGCATTCGGCCCCCCAATTAGTGCCAACGCCACAGCAGCGCGGCACTGTGGCTTGGCTATTCCGAAGCCCCCCTCGCTTTGGGCCTTCCCCGTGCCGAACGCCAGCGAGATGCGCTGCGAGAAAGCATAGGTTCGGCAAGGCGTCGCGCTGGTCCTTGCCATCCGCTGGCCGAACAGTCCGATCACTGCGCGCGTCTGGTGGTTCTGTTGCCCTGCACCAAGTTATCACGCGCCGCCGCCAGTACCTCCTTCGTCAGCGCCGCCAACAGACGCGCGCCGAGCCGCGCATGCTGCCAGTGCAGCGCGACGTCCAGTCGCCGGCCGGGTACGAGTTCCACCAATCGGCCGGCTGCCAGATGGTCGGCAATGAGCGGTAGCGGGTTCATCGCCCAGCCGAGGCCAGCCAGGGCACCATCCAGAAAGCCCTGCGTGGCGGGCACCCAATGCACGGGCGCATCGAGCGCCTCGATCCCTAACGTCTCTTGCGCCCAGCGGGCCTGCAACCCGTCGCGCCGGTCGAAACGCAGCATCGGCGCCAAGGCCAGTGCGGCCGGTTTAAACCCAACGGGGAAGTGGCGGCGCAGCCAGACGGGGCTCGCCACCGCGGCGTAGCGCAAAGCGCCCAGTGGAACGGTGCGGCAGCCCTGGACCGGCCTGGGGTCGGCGGTCACCGCTGCCAATACGGCTCCGGAACGGAGACGCTCGGCAGTGTGGCCCTCATCGTCAAGCACGAGGTCAAGCAGGGCACCACTGCACTCCGCGAAACGGGCGGCGGCGGGCAAGAACCACGTGCCTAGGCTGTCGGCATTAACCGCAACGCGCAGCGTGGTCGGGCCGGATAAACCCTTGGCGATGGCGGGCAGCGCGGCAGCAAGCTCACCCTCCAGAAGCCGTACCTGCTCAGCATGGGCATATAGCTTTGCCCCTGCCTCGGTCGGCACTGGCGGTTGGCCACGCACCACCAGCACAGCACCCAGCCGCTCCTCCAACGCGCGGACGCGCTGAGACACGGCTGAAGGCGTGACGCCGAGCACGGCAGCTGCGCGCTCGAAGCCGCCTTCGCGGATGACGGCCGCGAGCGCAGCCAGGGCGGGGTAGTCCAACGACATAAGACCAGCTTCATCAGCGTTAGAAATATAAGCTGGTCTACATCACGCGGAGCCGCCATCACAATCGCCATGACCGACCCCAACGCTTTTTTCAACGGCTTCGCCCTCTCAGCCGCGCTCATTGTCGCCATCGGGGCCCAGAACGCCTTTGTCCTGCGCCAGGGACTTCGGCGCGAGCATGTCGGGCCGATCGTGGCATTCTGCGCGTTGGCCGACGTTACCCTGATGGCGGCCGGTGTCGCGGGGCTCGGCGCGGCGCTTGATCGGCTGCCGGGACTTTCTGCAGCATTGACGCTGGGCGGCGCGCTTTTCCTAGGCTGGTACGGGATCTCAGCGCTGCGCCGTGCCGTCCGGTCGGCCGAGGGCCTCGACACGGAGGGACGTGGGGAGGCGCTGTCGCTCGGTGCGGCACTGGCGCGTACCGCTGGGTTCACGCTGCTCAACCCGCACGTGTATCTTGATACCGTGCTTCTGGTCGGTGTGGTGGGTGCGGCGCAACCGTCTGGAGGGCAGCCTGCATTCGTGGCCGGCGCGGGGCTGGCCAGCCTGCTGTGGTTCTCGCTTCTCGGTTATGGAGCGCGGCTGCTCGTGCCAATCTTCCGCCGGCCGTCTGCTTGGCGCGTGCTGGACGGGCTCGTCGGTGCGACGATGCTGGCGCTCGCCGCTGGCTTGGTCGCGCATGGTTTGGGCTGAACCGGCCGTCTGCTTCCCCCGCCTCCATGTTCCGTCTTCGGCGTTGAGTGAGGTATCGTTGAAATCCGTGCCGGGCGTTGTCGGCATGGCAAGGCCGGACCAGCATTCTTACGAATTATTTCTGCAACTTGAGGATATTGTCCACCGCACCACCCGCGTGAGGCGCCCGCAATCCAACGGTATCCTTGAACGCTTCCACCGCACCCTGCTTGATGAGCATTTCCGGGTCGAGGG
>JADCFR010000335.1 GCA_020249415.1 Roseomonas sp.
GCGGCGGGGATCAGGCTTTGGCGGATGCGGCAGCGCTTGAGATTGCGCGCGCCACCTGGGCGGATCGGCAGCGTTATGTCGCAAAGCTGATATCGCTTGCCGATGTCACCGCCCGCGCCAAGGCGGCGGGGGAAGGAACGGCCCCCGTGCTGATTGCCGATGTCGCCGATAATCCGGGCGGCGGCGGGCGCGGCAATACGGCCTATGTGTTGCGCGCCTTGCATGAAGCGGGTGTGGCGGGCGTCGTGCTCGCCAATTTCGTTGATCCCGACCTGGCCGAGGAAGCCCATAAGCTCGGAGAGGGGGCGCGCTTCACCGCGCAATTCAACCGCAAGCCGAGTGAATTTTCCGCGACCTTCTCAGCCACCGCGCGCATCCTGAAACTGTCGGATGGCAAGGGCATTGGCCGGCGTGGCACCATGGCCGGGCGCGCCTTTGACCTTGGCCCGGCCGCGCTTTTGGAGCTTGAGGGCAGCGGCATCCGCGTGGTGCTGGCAAGCCTCAGGCGCCAATGCCATGAACCGCGCATGATAGAGATGTTCGGGGTGGATATCGCCGCCGCGCGCGTGGTTGTCGTGAAATCACGCGGGCATTTCCGCGCCGGCTTTGATGAATTCTTCCCCGATGAGCGTATTCTTGAAGTGGATGTGCCGGGCCTGACGAGCCCCGTTCTGGTCAATTTCCCCTGGAAGCGCCTGCCGCGCCCGGTTTTCCCGATTGATCCCGGGGCGGGCTGGTCAGGCGCGGCGTAAACCGCCACATTGCTGGGTGTATTTCTTTGGAGACACGCATCATGACCGCAACCATCATCACCACGCGCGACGGCGGCCCGCTGCACTTCAAGGGCGAGATCACCCTGAAGGGCGAACCGATTGAAGGCGGCGAGGCTTGGCTCTGCCGCTGCGGTGCGACCAAAAACGGCCCCTGGTGCGATGGCAGCCACAAGACGGCTGGGATTCCCTTGACCGGCGCGCCAGCCAAGCGCGAAGGGCGCGATGTTTCGGGCGTGACCGGCCCGGTGAACCTCGACCCGCAGCCCAATGGTTCGGTGCGCGCTTCCGGCCCCATGATTGTGCAGAATGCTGCGGGTGAGGAAATTGACCGCACCCCGCAGGCTTCCTTCTGCCGCTGCGGTCAGACCGCCAAGGCGCCCTATTGCGATGGCAGCCACAAGAAGGCGGGGTTCACGGCGCCGTAACCTTTTGAACTGCCGATCTTTGCCGAGCCGCCCTACCGCCGCGCGCGGCGCGCCTCTGCCACCGCGCGTTCCAAATCCGCGAGCGGCACCGCGCCCGGGATGAAGGCATCGCCAATAATCAGCGCGGGCGTGCCTTCAATGCGGAGCGCGCGGGCCAATTCCATGTTGGCATCAATGCGCTGCTGCAAGGCAGGATCGAGCATATCGCGCTGCCAGCGGGCGACATCCATGCCGATCCGCTCAGCCTCGACGCGCATCGCGGCTTCTGTCGGCTCACCACGTAACGCCATAAGCCGGTCATAGAATTCATTGTATTTGCCCTGGCGTTGCGCGGCCAGCAAAGCGCGCGCGGCCACCACGGATGCCGGGCCAAGCACGGGCAAATCCTTCATCACCACGCGAATATTGCGGTCCTTCCGCAGCAATTCGGCCATCTCACCAGCCAGCCTTTTGCAGAAGGGGCAGCGCGCGTCGAAGAATTCCACAATCGTCACATCGCCGCGCGGATTGCCGCGCACCGGGTCGGCGGGGTTGCGCAGCAGCGCTGCCTCATGCGCGCGTATTCCAGCGGCCTGCGAGGCGTTGCGTTCAAAATCCTCAGCCGCTTGCAGCGCGGCCAGGCCCTCACGCAGCAGTGTCGGGTCGCGGCGGAGCGCATCGCGCAGAATGGCCAGAATCTCGGCGCGCTGCGCTTCCGTAAAACCCTGCGCCAGGGCAGGCCCGGCCAGGGTGGCGGCAAGGGCGGAAAGCAGCAGGCGTCTTTGCATGATGGCGGGGTCCCCGGCATGGTGATGCGCTTAACCAAGCCTGCCCCGCGCCCCGAGGCAAGCAGCGATTCTTCGCCCCCGCCCTTGGACTCGGGCGCTTCTATGCTAATCCCTATTCGCGACGCGCCTGCCGGCGCGGCCAGTCAGGAAGAATAGCGGCATGATGCATCACGGCAGCAGGTTGAAACTGGGGCGGGGTCTGCTCGGCATGGGGCTTGGCCTGGCCTTGGCGGCTTGCCAGACGGTGGAATCCACCGTGGATCGCACGGTTGATGCCGTGACGGGTCGTTCGAATATCCCCTTTGGCACGCCGGGCCATGTTTCGGGCTTCCTCGGCGGTGTGGCGGCAGATGAGCCCCGCGCGGCGATTGTGGCGCGCGATATCCTCTCAGGCGGAGGGTCCGCTGTGGATGCCGCGGTGGCGGGTGCTTTCACTATGGCGGTCACGCTGCCTTCGCGTGCCGGGCTTGGTGGCGGGGGGGCCTGTGTCGCTTTGGATGCGCAGCGCGGCCTGGCGCGTGCCATCATCTTCCCCGCTGGCGCGCGGACCGAAATCCCCGCCGGCACTGACCGCCCAGCCGCCTTGCCCGCCATGGCGCGCGGGCTTTTCGCGCTCCATCTCAATGCCGGGCGCTTCAAGATCGAGGATCTGATCCGCCCCGCCGAGGATCTGGCCCGGCTGGGCACGGAAATCAGCCGAACCCTCGCCGATGATCTGGCCGTGGTGGCTGGGCCTTTGCTGCAAGACCCGAGTGCGAGGCAGGTTTTCGCCCGCCCGGGCGGTGGCGTGCTCAGGCTTGATGACCGCATCACCCAGCCGGATTTGAGTGCGACGCTGGCACAGCTCCGTGCCGCGGCGCTTGGCATTGGGGATTTGTATCAGGGCAATCTCGCGGAACGGCTGGTGGAAGGGTCCATCATGTCGGGCGGTGGCCTGACCGAAGCGGAACTCCGCACGACGCGGGTGCGTGTGGGCGGCCCGGCGCGTTCGGCCATTGGGTCTGACCTGGCGCTGCTGAGTACCGAGGCATCGCCGGGCATGGCTGGCGCGCTGCAAGCCGCGATGGCCGGGCAAATGCCGGGCGCGGATGGCGCCGCCGGCGCCGGGGCAGGGGCTTCGCTGATCACGCTGGATAGGGAAGGCAATGCGGTGTCCTGCGCCTTCAGCATGAACAATTTGTTCGGCACGGGGCGTATTGTGCCTGGTACAGGCATATTGCTGGCCGCCGCACCGGGCATTGGCCAGGTGCAGCCGGCACCTTTGCCGGTGGCAATCCTCGCGCGGTCCGATTTGCGGCGCTTCCGCGCGGCGGCTTCGGGCAGTGGCGGGCAGGCGGCCTTGGCAGCAACGGCCATGCCCTTGGCGGCGGTGCAGCGCCGGGGTGGGCCGGCTGATCCCTATGTCGGGGTGCCAGCGCCGGGGCGTGGCGTGGTGATTTCCTGCGCTGGGCTGGTGCCGACCAATGGCCCGGCCTGCATTGGCGCTGCCGATCCGCGTGGCGGCGGTGTTGCGCTTGGCAGTTTTGGGCGCTGAGCATGGCGCTCAAGATCGGGCGCGGGGCGGAAGCGCCGCCCTTTCTGGTGATGGATGTAATCTCGGCGGCCAATGCGCGTGCCGCGCGCTTGCCGCCCGGCGCGCCCGGGATCATCCGGATGGAGGTCGGCCAACCCGGCACCGGCGCCCCGCGCGGCGCGGCTGAA
>JADCFR010000336.1 GCA_020249415.1 Roseomonas sp.
CATCATAAACCTGCAAGGCGGGTACGATTTCACCGGCGGCGAAGATGCGGAGCTGAAACTTGCCATCCGACATGTCATGGAGCGCCTTGGCGAATTGCTCCGTCCCGCCAAACAGCGTGTCGAGCGATTTCGGAAAGGCCGAGGTCATGCGCCAGCGGACTTCCGGCATGGTCTGCGCGATGGCGGGGCTCGCCAGCACGGTGGCGGCGACGGCGGTGGTGCCAAAGCCGGCCTGTTTGATGAAATTACGACGTTCCACTGCGGGAAGCTCCCTGTTGTGTGGTTGATGAGGTCTGCCAGCACCCTTATGCCGGGGCTTGGAAGTTACAATTCTAATACGGCAGGCCGCGCCAGAAAAGCCGAAATCTGACGCCGAAACAGCCCTTAATGGCCAGATTTCACCCCAGTCGGCACGGTGGAGATACGATCCACCAGGGCAATGCCAATCGCTGAGAGGATGAAAATGGTGTGGATAATGGTCTGCCACATGATCCCAGCCTCCGTGAAGGCCGCATTGGGAGAGCCGAGATTGCCCGCCTCAATAAAGGTCCTGAGCAGATGGATCGAGGATATGCCGACAATCGCCATGGCCAGCTTGATCTTGAGCACGCTGGCATTCACATGGCTCAGCCATTCGGGCTGATCCGGGTGCCCGGCCAGATTCAGGCGTGAAACAAAGGTCTCGAACCCGCCAACAATCACCATCACCAGCAGATTGGCGATCATGACCACATCAATCAGGCCAAGGACAATCAGCATGATCTGCTGTTCGCTGAAGGTCGTCGCCTCCAGCACCAGCCGGGTCAGTTCCTTGATGAACTTATAGACATAGACGCATTGCGCGACGATCAGCCCAAGATAAAGCGGCAATTGCAGCCAGCGCGACCCGAAGATCAGCGCGGCTAAGGGGCGAAGAGGCTTCAATTGATCGGGCTGGGCCATGGGAATCCTCGGCTGGGTGGCGGGGCGCGGGTCACATAGGGCGGCTTTGCCGAATTGTCAGCAGGGTGCCCCTGGTCCAGCCCGGGTTAACCCGGCAAGATGGTGCCATGAAACACTGGCTCGCTGCCCTTGGCGCTACCATGCTGATGCAATTGGTCGCCTCCTTCATGGGTCAGAGCCTGCCGGTGATCGCGCCCCTGATGATGGCAAGTACCGGGCTGGCGCCGGAAAGGGTGGGTAATCTTTCATCGCTGACCGCACTCGCAACCGTGTTTTACCTGATGATTGGGGGCGTCTTCCTGGCGCGCATGGGGCCGGTGCGCATGCTGCAATTGGGCACGGGCATGGCGGTGACGGCGCTATTGGTGGCAAGCCTCGGTCAGCCTTGGGCGATATTCCTGGCCGCCTTCATGCTGGGGCTTGGGTACGGACCAACACCACCTGCCGGCAGCCGCATGCTGGCGGCAACCGCGCCGCCTGCGCATCGTTCGCTGATTTTTTCCATCAAACAGGCCGGCGCGCCTGCCGGAGGCGCCTTGGCCGGGCTGGTCGCGGCCCCCGTCGCACTCGCCTATGGTTGGCCGGCGGCGTTGATGCTGGCCTTTGGTGTTGGCGTTGCCGCGATCCTGCTGATCCAGCCGCTGCGCCCCGCCTTTGATGCAGAACGCAATCGCGCGCAGCCGCTTCGCTTGAGCGATATCTTTTCGCCGCGCGCCATCAGCGCGCCCTTGGCGAGTTTCAAACAAAACCAAGCGCTGAAGCGTGTCACGGCGCTTTCGGTTTCCTTCGCCATTTGCCAGGGCTGCCTGTTTTCCTTCACCGTCACTTGGCTTGTCGAAAAGCGCGGATTTGATCTGGTGCTGGCGGGCAGTGTTTTCGCCGCGATGCAATTCGCCGGCGTGGTGGCGCGCATTCTGCTGGGCTGGGTGGCGGACCGCACCGGCAATGCACTCGCCAATCTGGTGGCGCAGGGTTTTGTCGCGGGCGGCGCCATCCTTGCCTTGGCGCTGCTGCCGCCTGATGCCGGCTTCTGGCCACTCGCGCTTATTTGCGCCGTGACGGGATTTTTCGGTGCATCCTGGAATGGGATTTCGCTGGCGGAAGTCGCGCGTTTGGCACCCCCCGGCAAGGTCGCCGATGCGACCGCGGGTTCGACGATTTTCGTCTTTCTCGGCTATGTCGCGGGGCCTTCGATTTTTGCCACGCTGGTCAGCCTGACCGGAAGTTGGACGCTGCCGCAAATCCTGACAGCAGCGCAGCTTTTGCTGGTATCAGCCTTGGTCGGATTGGGCCTCAGGAAGCCCAGGCAGGGGGGCGCTTTTCCTTGAAGGCGGCAATCCCCTCTCGCGCCTCATCGCCCGAGGCACAACGCGCGAAGGCCAGCGCACCAGCGTCCGCATAGCCATCGGGCGAAAGCGGGCCGAGCGCGGCGATCAGCTTTTTGGTCTCGGCCAGCGCACGCGGCGCACCCTGCCGGCAATCCGCAATCACCGAAGCGACGGCCGCTTCCAAGGCAGGTGCATCGGCAACCAATTGATGCACCAGGCCAATGCGCGCGGCCTCATTAGCGTCAATCACATGGCCTTGCAGCACCATGCGCGCGGCATTGCTGCGGCCCATGCGGCGCACCAGCCAGGGCAGGATTTGCGCCGGCACCAGGCCGCGCTTGGCTTCCGGTGCGGCAAAGCGCGCATCAGCCGTGGCAATCGCGATATCCGCCGCGCAAACCCATCCAAGCCCACCCGCATGGGCCGAGCCCTGCACGGCGGCAATCACCACCTGCGGCAGGTTGCAAAGGCGGATGAAACGCTGCCCGGTTGCGTGATTGCGTTGCTGCGCGGCGGCCAGCCGTTCGGCTTCCGTGCCCTGAGAACCCACTTCCGTCAAATCAAGCCCCGCACAGAAATGCCCACCAGCGCCCGAGAAAATCACAATGCGCGCAGTGGTATCCTTCTCAAGCGCCTCAAGCGCCGCATCCAAGGCAATACCCATCGCCGCCGACATGGCATTGCGCCGATGCGGCCGATTGAGGGCAAGGCGCACCACCGGCCCCTCCCGCGTGAGCAGAACGGGATTTTCGGTTTCAGACATGTGCTGCGCCTTCGTGCTGTTACGAATTCGGCCCGCGTTCCATGGAATAGGGCTGCCAGCGCTTCAGGCTTGTGCCCGTCAGCACGGTTGGGTTCACGCAAGACAGCGGCCAACGGCCCGAAAGCACGAGCGCAATATTCTGCCCCACGCGACGCTTGCGCGCCGGATCAAACCGCGCGGAGGCCGAGGCGTTATGCGGCGACAGGATCACATTCTGCATCTTGTGCAGCGGATTATCGGGCTTGGTCGGCTCAATCTCAAACACGTCAATGCCAGCACCCGCGATCCAGCCCTTTTGCAGCGCCTTGATCAAGCCAGCTTCTTCCACTGTGGGGCCGCGGCCTGTCGTGATGAAAAGCGCATTCTTCTTCATCTGCTTGAAGTGCTTTTCCTTGAAGAAACCGCGGGTTTCGGGGGTATCCGGCAAATGCATGGACACGAAATCAGAACTCGCGAGCAAATCGGAAAGGCTCGCGGGTTCCACGCCGAGCGCGGACATTGTCAGTTCTTCGACGAAGGGATCGAAGGCCTTCATATGCAGGCCAAAGGCGCGGGCGCGATGCGCGGTGGCGCGCGCGACACGGCCAAAGCCGATGAAGCCAAGCGTCTGCCCCATCAGGCGGGGGATTTGCAGCAATTGCGGGCGGCCTTCACCCCAGCGGCCTTCACGCACCATGCGGTCCTGTTCAATGCAGCGCCGATGCGTTGCCAGCAGCAGCATCATGGCGTGATCGGCCACTTCTTCAATGAAGGTATCCGGGCAATTCGTGACCGGAATGCCCTGCGCGGTCGCCGCCGCCACATCCACGTAGTCAACGCCGACAGACCCAAGCGCGATGATACGGCACTTCTTCAGCGCCTTGATCATCTTGGCCGTGAATTGCATGCCCTTCGCATAGACCGCATCGGCCTGCCCTGCCTTGGCGATGAAATCCTTCTCAGTCGGCTGGCATTCGATGATCTCCACCCCCATGCCATCCAGCGCTTCAAGCTCATAATCATAGCCGCCGCCAGAGGTGGTGAAGGACGCCGCTGCGGGCGTCAGGATGGTGAATTTAGCCATGTGATCGGTCCTTTTCAGATCATTCCTTGACCGCGCCGGTCAAAGAGGAAACGTAGTAATCCACGAAGAAGGAATAGAAGATCGCAACCGGCAGCGAGCCCAGCAAGGCACCCGCCATCAACGCACCCCATTGATAGACATCGCCGGTGACCAATTCGGTCAGGATCGCGACAGGCACAGTCTTGTTCTCGCTCGACTGGATGAAGGCGAGCGCATAGATGAATTCATTCCAGGACAGCGTGAAGGAGAAAATGCCCGCGCTGATCAGCCCAGGCACCGCCAAGGGCAGCGTGATTTGCCGCAGGATTTGCAGCCGTGTGGCGCCATCAATCAGCGCGCATTCTTCAAGCTCATAGGGAATGGATTTGAAGTAGCCGATCAGGAGCCAGGTGCAGAAGGGCACCAGGAAGGTCGGATAGACCAGGATCAGCGCGAAGGGCGTATCAAACAGGCCAAGCTGAAACACCATGGTCGCGAGCGGAATGAACAGGATGGAAGGCGGCACCAGATAGGCGAGGTAAATCCCAAGCCCGACATATTGGCTGCCCTTGAACCGCAAGCGCTGGATGGCATAGGCCGCAAGTGTGGAACTGACGAGGGAGAGAACCGTCGCGCCAATCGCCACCATCATCGTTGTCATCAGCCATCTTGGGTAGGCCGTGTTGAACAGCAGCAATCTGATGTGATCCAAAGTGGGGGAGCTGATCCAGAATGGATTATGCGTCTTGTAGTCGTAAAGCTCCGCATTCGGTTTGAAGGAGGTGATGGTCATCCAATAAAACGGAAACAGCAGGATGATCAGAAAGCAGGCGAGTGGCAGATAGATGGTGACCATCCGCCGCGCCTTGCTGTCCCAGGCCATGGCCTCTTGCGGGGCCGCGGCGCTGGATTGGGTTTCGGACGTTTCGGCTGTTGCGCTCATTTTTTGTTGTTCCCGGCGTCAATCATTGCTTTCACCCTGCTGCCACTTGCGCCGCGCCAGGGCAAAATAGCTGAACAAGGTTGCGAAAACGAGGAAGGGGATCATGGAAACCGCAATTGCCGCCCCTTCGCCCAATTGCCCCGCGGGGATGCCGCGCTGGAAGGCGAGTGTCGCCAGCAAATGGGTCGAATTCACCGGCCCGCCGCGTGTGATGGCATAGACAAGCTGGAAATCGGTGAAGGTGAAAATGATGCTGAAGGTCATGACAATCGCCAAGATCGGCAGCAGCATCGGGAAGGTGATGTAGCGAAAGCGCTGCCAGGCGGTGGAACCATCCAACAGCGCGGCCTCATAAAGCGATGGCGAAATCGTCTGCAAACCGGCGAGCAGCGAGATCGCGACAAAGGGAATGCCGCGCCAGATATTGGCGGCAATCAGGGACCAGCGCGCGGGCCAGGCGGTATTGATGAAATCCACATTGGTATCGCGCAGCCCAAGTTCGATCAGCATCCAGGAAATGACAGAAAATTGCGGATTATAGATCCACCAAAAGGCGACCGCCGTCAGTACCGTCGGCACAATCCAGGGCAGCAGGATGATGGCGCGCAGCAGCGATTTAAAGGGCAAATGATTATTCAGCAGCAGCGCCAACCAAAGCCCAAGCGCGAATTTCCCGATGGTGGCGACACCGGTATAGAAAACACTGAAGAACACCGCATTCCAGAAAATGGGGTCTTCGATCATGAATTCAAAGTTTTCGAGCCCCACCCAACGCCCGCTCCGCCCGATGGTGGTATCAGTAAAGGCCAGCCAAATGCCGAGCCCCAGCGGATAGGTCAGAAATACCGCGAGCAGCCCCATAGCGGGCAGCAGGCAGATGATGATCAGGAAGGGCTTCCAATCAAGCAGCCTGGTCAGCCAGTTCTGCTCAATCTTCGGCCTGACCCATCCGGTAGTGCTACTGGACATCAGCGGGGCTCCGGCAAGGGGGCGGCCTTTACGTTGAAGGCCGCCCTTGTTTGGTTCACGCGCGACGGAAAATGCGGCGTGACCGCCGATCGGCCTCACGCATTGCCGCTTCCGGCGTTGCCTGGCCGGCCGCGACAGAGGCGAACATCTGCACCAGCACATATTCCGCATTGGCCTGGCCAGAGGCTTCCGAGATCGGCCCCTTATAGCCATTCCAGAACTGATTATTCATGGCATCACGGAAGATCGTGACCTTCGGATCGCTGGTCCAGACGGGAGCATCACGATAGGCATTCAGCGGATGCGCCCAATAGCCAAGATTGGCATTGAGCCAGGGTTCGTATTGTTCCACCTCCATCATGAAGGTCAGGAAAGCCTTGGCCGCATTGGGGAAGCGGCTATGGCGGAACACCATGGCATTCAGCGTGAGTGGTGCATTGGGCCAGCTATTCGCCTGACCCAGCGGCATGACGCTGTGTTCCGAATCATCGGCAATCGGCCGCGTCGCCGGGTCATTCTTCAAGGCAAAATAGAGCGACACGCCATTCTGCGTCAGCCAGCAGGTATTCGCCGCATAGGCCTGATTGTTGCTGATATCGCCCCAGGCAATCGTGCCGCCATCAACAAAGGTCGGGTAGAGTTCCCTGAGGTAATTCAACGCCGCCAATGTCTGCGGGCTATTGACCGAAACCGCGCCGCTTTCATCGGTGATGGACGCGCCGTGGCTCCACATCAGCCAATTGGCAAAGCCATTGCCATCGCCCATCGCATTGCCGAGCGCGAAGCCGGCCGGCTTGTTGATGCGACGCAGGCGCCGGCAGAGTTCAAGCACGCCCGGCAGGTCATTCGGCGGCGCCTGGAAGCCAACTTCATTCACGGCCGATTTGCGCCAGATCAGCGGGCCAGAGGTGCCGCCCATGGGCAGGCCGATCCAGTTATTCGTGCCATGACGCTTGCCGAGCTTTTCGCCGCCAAACATCCAGCCGCCATATTTCTTGCCGAGATATTCAGCGATATCCGAAACCTCAACCAGCTTGTCCACATAGATATGCGGCGCATCGCCAAAGCCGATGATACAATCCGGCCCAGCGCCGGTATTGGCGGTAACGGCGGTTTGTTGGTTGATGTCTTCCCAACCCACGAAATCCACGCGCACCTGCACGCCGGTTTGCTGGGTGAAGCGCGCGGCATTGGCGCGGAACACTTCCTCATCCGGCGCCACGAAGCGGACCGGGCGCAGGATGCGCAGCGTTGCGCCGTTTTCGATCGGCAGGCGCGGTGCCGCAACGCTGGCATCGCCGCGCGTCAGATTCTGCGCCAGTGCCTCGCCACCAGCGGCCAGTGCCGCCATGCCGACACCGGCACCAAGGATACTGCGTCTTGTGATGATATTGGCCATTTCTTCACTCCCTGATGTTTGGTTGGACCGAAACTAAACCCTCTGCCCGCTTGCCTTGTCGAAGATATGCACAAGGGAAAGCTCGGGCGATATCGCAAGCGCCTCACCGTGATGAGCGGCGATTC
>JADCFR010000337.1 GCA_020249415.1 Roseomonas sp.
ATCCCGGCCCGCTTGCTAGCTGAAGAAAAATCGAAATTCCTGCCCTCACGCCTGGCGGTGGCAAACCGCACCGGCTCCGGCGTTGTCATCGGCACGGATCTGGTGAGCAAGGCGCCGAAGGATGGGCAGACCATTTTGTACACCACCATAGCCCATGCCTGTTTGCGCGCTTTGTTTGATCGCCTGCCCTTTGATCCGGTCGCCGATTTCACGCCGGTCGCCTATATCGGCCAGATCCCGATGATCATGCTGGTCAATAAGGATTTGCCGGCGCGCACCCTGCCGGAACTGATTGCCCTGCTGCGCAACAACCCTGGCAAATATGATTACGCGTCCAGCGGCAATGGCGGCGCTGTGCATTTGGCGAGTGAGCTCTTCCTGCATATGGCGGGCGGGCTCAAGGCCAATCACATCCCCTTCCGCGGGTCATCGGCGGCCATGCCGGAAGTGCTTTCCGGGCGCATCCCGATCATGCTGGATGTCGCAGCGGCGGCGCTGCCTTACATGCAGCGCGGTGAATTGCGCGCGCTCGCCATCAGCACCAAGGACCGCATGCCCTATGCGCGCGATCTGCCGACCTTCATTGAAGGCGGCGTTGCGGGGTATGAGGCTTATACCTGGCACATGGCGCTGGTGCCGGCTGGCACGCCGGCCGCAACCGTGCAGGCGATCAATGCCGCCTATAACCGCGCGCTGTCGCAGGAAAGCGTGAAGAATAGGCTCGCGGAAATGACCATGGAGGTCACCACGGACAGCACGCCCGAAAGTGCCGCG
This sequence comes from Roseomonas sp., assembly GCA_020249415.1. Taxonomy (GTDB): domain Bacteria; phylum Pseudomonadota; class Alphaproteobacteria; order Acetobacterales; family Acetobacteraceae; genus Neoroseomonas. The sequence goes on from JADCFR010000337.1 coordinate 775, forward strand.
CGCTTCCTGGCGTCTGAGATGGCGAAGTGGGAGCCGATCATTCGCGCTGCCGGCATCAAGCCGAATTGATGGATGGCGGGCGGGGGGCAACTCCCGCCCGCTTCATCACCCAACTAAAGGATTAGGACCATGACCAAGCTGCCGACCTCCATGAATTTCATTAACCATGGCAAGGGCGGCGGGCCGGAGGTTCTGGTCCCCGCGCAAAGCACGCTGCCGATACCGGCGGCGGATGAGGTGCTGATCCGGGTCATGGCAACGGGCGTCAATCGCCCGGATGTGGCGCAGCGTGAGGGCAGCTACCCGCCGCCGCCCGGTGCCTCGCCCATTATCGGCCTTGAATGCGCGGGGGAGGTGGTGGCGTTGGGCGCGGCGGTCACCCGCTACCGGATTGGGGATCGCGTTTGCGCGCTGACGAATGGTGGCGCCTATGCCGAATATTGCGCGGCGCCTGAGGCGCAAACCCTGCCCTGGCCCAAGGGCTATGACGCTTTGCACGCCGCTGCCCTGCCCGAGACCTATTTCACCGTCTGGGCCAATCTGTTCGGCCATGGTCGGCTTGCCGCCGGGGAGGCAGTGCTGATCCATGGCGGGTCTTCCGGCATTGGTGTCACCGCCATTCAATTGGCCAAGGCGTTTGGCGCGCGGGTCATCACCACCGCCGGCAATGCGACGAAATGCGCTGCCTGCCTGGAATTGGGTGCCGATGCCGCGATTGACTATCGCGCCCAGGATTTCGCTGAGGAAATCCAGCGTCTGACAGATGGCAAGGGTGTCAATGTGATCCTGGATATGGTCGGTGCCGATTACTTCGCGCGGAACCTGAAATCCCTGGCGCGTGATGGGCGCTTGGTGATCATCGCCTTTCTGGGTGGCTTTAAGACGGAAGCTGATCTCCGCCCGATCATGGTCAAGCGGCTCACGGTCACGGGCAGCACCATGCGGCCCCGCACCACGGCGGAGAAGGGGGAGATCGCGGCAGCGCTTGCCGCCAAGGTCTGGCCGCTGCTGGAAGCGGGCAAGGCGGGTCCGCGCATATTCCAGACCTTCCCGCTGCATGAGGCTGCGGCGGCGCATCGGCTGATGGAAAGCAGTGCGCATATTGGCAAGATCATGCTGAAGGTGGCGGATTAGGCGCGGCCTTTGTTTTATCTGCTGCTTCTCGCCGCCTTTGCCTGCGCGCTTTTGCTTTGGCGCCAGCCGCGCGGGGCGGGCAGGGCGCTGACAGCGGGGGCGGCTGTTTTGTTCCTCGCCGGGGCGCTGATGCTGTTGTTGCGGCGCGGTTTTCTGCCCGGTCACGGGCCGCGCCGCTGGACGACAAATGGTTGAGATCGCCCCTTTACCAAAAACTTGTTTTCCAACGCCTAATAAATAGGCTTGTATGGCGTTGAGGGAGTCGCGCCCTGGGCGAAACCCCTAAGAGCAGATCACGTTCAGATGTTATCATCTGAACGTGTGAAGATGCTCGAAAAAAACGAGGTAGAGCGGGTGGCGTGAACACATGTGAACGCAACACGCTCTAGAGAATTGGGCTTGGGGGCACGCCATTACGCGATGAAATCATCGCTACATCTGCTGTTCTTCGCCATTCTGCTCTTTGGCGGTGCTTGGCCCATCACCAAGGCCGCTTTGGCGGATGCCAGCCCCATGTGGTTCGGCTTTGGGCGGGCCGCGCTCGCAACTTTGGTCGCAGCGCTTTTGCTGCTGATCCTGCGGCGCTTTCATCGCCCGAGGCGAGAGGATTTGCCCACCGTTATCGCGGTCGGCTTGCTGCAACTGGGCGGGTTTTTCGTGCTGGCCCATGCAGCGGTTGCGATGGTGGAAGCAGGGCGCACCGCGATCATTTCGGCTGTTGTGACCTATTGGCTCATCCCGCTTTCCATGCTGGTGATGGGGGAGCAGGTTTCCCCCCGGCGCTGGCTGGCCGCGATGCTTGGTCTTGCTGGCATATTGGTCCTGGCCGGTCCTTGGGCGGTGAATTGGGCCTCGCCTGACCAGGTGTTGGGCCATGCCATGCTGATCCTGGCGGCACTGCTTTGGAGCATCGCCATCATCGTGACGCGGCGCTTTCCGGCGAAATCCCCGATGTTTGATTTGCTGCCCTGGGCCTTTTCCATCGGCGCGCTGGTGATCCTGCCCTTCGCGCTGGTGCTGGAACCCAATGGCGGGATCGGCCCGGCATCCTGGCCCTTCATGCTCTATATCGGGCTGATCGTGGCCCCCATCGGCACCTGGTGCGTGGTGGAGGTTGGGCGACGCCTGCCCGGCGCGGTGGCCTCGGTGGCCTTTCTGCTGGTGCCGGCCTTTGGGGTATTTGTCTCCACCCTTTGGCTGGGTGAGCCCTTTGGCTGGGATATGATCCTGGGGGGCGTCTTGATCGTGGCTTCGGTCGTGCTGGCGGCGGCGGAATAGGCATGCGGCTGCAGGCGCTGGAAGCCGGGCAGGGGCCGCCGCTGGTGCTGCTGCATGGCCTGTTTGGATCGGCCCGCAATTGGGGTGCGGTGCAGAAGGCGCTGGCTGCCGAATACCGCGTGGTGGCGCTGGATTTGCGCAATCACGGCGCCTCCCCCCATGCGCCCGGCATGGGCTATGCCGCGCAGGCCGAAGATGTGGCCGAGACCCTCGCGGCGCTTGGCATCGAAAGAACCGCGCTGCTTGGCCATTCCATGGGCGGCAAGGTCGCGATGATGCTGGCGCTGACAATGCCGGAAATGGTTGAGCGCCTGATCATCGCCGATATCGCCCCGCGCCCCTATCCGCCCGCGCTCCGCGCCACGGTGGGCGCGATGCAGGCGGTTCCATTGCATGCGGGCCTGACCCGCGCGGAAGCCGATCAGGCGCTGCGCGCCGCCGTGCCGGAAGCGCCGATCCGAAGCTTCCTGTTGCAGAATCTCCGTTTTGAAACCACGCCGCCAAGCTGGCGCATCGGCCTTGCTGAAATTGCCGCCGCCATGGCGGAGATCGAGGATTTCGCGCCCGCAGCCGGCGCGCGGTTTGATGGCCCAGCACTCGCCATGGCTGGCGCGCTTTCACCCTATATCCGCGCCGAGGACCACGCGGCCTTTCGCGCGCTGTTTCCGAGCATTGCCTTTGCCAGCATCCCCCGCGCCGGCCATTGGCTGCATGCGGAAAACCCCGAAGGTTTTCTGGCGGCCCTGAGGGAGTTTCTGGCGGTAAGTCGAAGCGGGGATGGCGGAGAGTTTGCGTGACGCCGTGCCCCGCATACTGCAACGCCCGCCGGGAGCGCGTCTTGCCTGCCTTCATGGGCAAGAAACCAGCCTGATCGGCCATGATGAGGATACGACAAGGCCGGGCATAACCGGCATGCGCTGGCGATTGCGGCGCTCAAATATGGGGCCCAGCCGCTTGGCCTGCCGGAGGAAAGCACCACCTTGCAAATGCCGGAAGCGGTGGGGGTTGCCAGCGCCGTCTTGGGATATGCTGCAGAAACATTGGTATGCTCCTTCAGCGTGGTGCGGCCAAGGCGCGGCGATGAAGTGCCAGACTGCGGAGAAATCAGTTTATGCTTGATAGAGAGCGCTTCACCACTCAGGGCATCGCAAGGCGTATTGAGATGACGCGGCCATTGGAAATCTCGAAGGAAAAAGGCCAAGCACCATAGGTCCAAAACTCTCCACCATCTCGCCAAAGGCCGGTGCCGCGTTTTGGGATCGCTTCGCGGCGAAATGGCTGACCAAGACGGCTTATGATGAGGTCGGATGGAGACCCAAGACCAATCGTTTCAAAGGTCCATTCCGGAGGGGCTGAGGTGCCGGTGATTTGCAGCGCAGCGATCCTTCCCCCCGCGACTGTTGCAGCGACATAGGCAGCGCTGCCCAATAAATGGACCGTCACAGTCGCGTTGCCTTGCGGGTGCGTTTGACTGGGTGGCGGGAGCTTACCGTTCAAAGTGGTGGCCGAATCCATGAGATGGAGCGGTCCCAAGCGATCACATTCATGCGGACCACGCTGTAGATTTCGCATCACGCAGGCAAATGATTCTCCTGCGCGTTGATACCCGAAGCGCGATTGATCGGTTCTTTGCGCGACCGCTTCAGTACAGCACAAGGCCAGGATCAGCACCGTTAATGCAATAGGTTTAAGTGGCGCTTGCCTCATGGTGACCTCTCCCCGGTTGAATGCGGTCTTATCATGACGTTGATTGAACGCAGAATGGACAAGAAGTGGGGGCCTTAAACCCCAGCCACGCCCAGCAAGTTCCTAACCCCGCCGCTTCGCCAACCACGTCTCCATCCGCGCCAGCGCTTCCTCAATCACCGCATCACCCTTGCAGAAGGCGAAGCGCGCGTAATGCGATGGCGCATCTTCACTCGCATAAAAGGCCGTCACCGGAATCGCGGTGACCTTGGCCTCTTCGGTCAGCGTGCGGCAGAAGGCGACATCATCGCCATTGAAGCCAAGCGGGCGGAAATCCGTGGTGATGAAATAGGAACCCTTGGTCGGCAGCACATCAAAGCCAAGCCGCGCGAGGCCCGCGCCAAGCTTGTCGCGCTTGGCCTGCAAATGCGTCGAAAGCCCATTGAAATAGGCATCATCCTTCATGAGCCCCACCGCGACGCCGCGCTGCAGATTGGGCGCGGTGGTGAAGGTCAGGTTCTGGTGCGCCTTCGTCACATTTTGGGCAAGGCTGCGATCCGCCGTGATATAGCCGATCTTCCACCCCGTCAGCGAAAAGGTCTTGCCGGCACTGCCAACCCGCATGCAGCGCGCGCGCATGCCGGGCAGCGTCATCAGCGGGATATGCTTCGCGCCATCAAAGGTCAGATGCTCATAGACCTCATCGCAAATCGCGTAGCAATCATGCTGTTCCAGCAGGCCCGCAATGAAGCGGAGCTCTTCTTCGGTGAACACCTTGCCGGTCGGGTTCATTGGCGTGTTCAAAAGCAGCGCCTTGGTTCTTGGCCCGAAGGCTGCGGCCAATTCAGCGCGCGGCAGCGCCCATTCCGGTGGGCTCAAGCGCACCAGCTTCGGCACGGCGCCAAGCAGCCGCACCACCGGCAAATAGGTGTCGTAAAGCGGCTCAATCAGCACGCATTCATCGCCGGGATTGAGCACGGCCATGAGGCAGGCAGTGATCGCCTCAGTGGCGCCTGAGGTTACCACCACCTCGGCATTCGGGTCCGCCTCAATTCCGTAGAAGCGCTTATTGTGATGCGCGACCGCCTGACGGAGCTCCGGCACGCCGCTCATGGGCGGGTATTGGTTGCGGCCATCCAGCAGGGCGGCGGCGGCGGCATGGATCACATCGGCCGGGCCATCATAATCCGGAAAACCCTGGCCCAGATTGACCGCGCCATGCTGATTGGCGAGTGCCGACATGACGGTGAAGATGGTGGTGCCAATGCCTGAAAGGACTTCGTTCTGCGGCTTCATCTATCCTGCCCGACTGATTTGAACCCATGCTGGACGCCGCCAGCCCTGGCCCGCTTATGGGGTGCCGCGCGGCGGCGGGCAAGCCATCGGGCGGCAATGCCCTGATTTCGGGCTTTATGACCAAAATTTGGGCGGCCCGTGCCCAGAAAAGTGTTTTTCTTGCCTGGGTGCGATTGTCCCCGCCCCCCGCCGCATGCCATATGCGGCGCGAGAAAGCGGGGCATGGCGCCGCCGAGCATGGCATGGGGTCAACCCCATGATGGGACGGGAGCGATGAAAAAGATCGAGGCCATCATAAAACCCTTCAAGCTGGATGAGGTGAAGGACGCGCTGCATGAAATCGGCCTGCAGGGCCTGACAGTTATCGAAGCCAAGGGTTTTGGTCGGCAAAAGGGCCATACGGAGCTTTATCGCGGCGCCGAATATGTTGTGGATTTTTTGCCCAAGGTGAAGGTTGAGGTGATTTGCAGCGACGACATGCTGGACCGCGCCGTGGAGGCCATTCAGGCCGCTGCCCGCACGGGCCGGATTGGTGATGGCAAGATTTTTGTATCAGATGTCTCCGAGGTCATTCGTATTCGCACCGGTGAACGGGGCGAGGACGCAGTCTGACGGGTTTGAGTTTCGCCCCACCCCATCTCGGCGGGGGTTGCGGGGCGAGGGGCGGCGGGAATAGACCCTGCCGCGCCTGATTAAGCCGGGCGGGTGCCATAGAGGCATTTGCCGGGTGCCGGACTGGGTCGCGGGATACCGAAGTCGCGGCTCGGGGCAGTTTCTTTCGGGGTTCGCTAGCAGGGAATAGGATCGCAAAGTATGGCCAAGAAGCCAGCAGCCGCCGCGGGTGGCAATGCCGTCTCCAAAGTGATGGAGATGATCAAGGAACACAGCGTCGAATATGTGGATTTCCGTTTCACGGATCCGCGCGGCAAGTGGCAGCACACCGCGCAGCATGTTTCGACCATTGAGCCGGAAATCTTCGAAGAAGGGATCATGTTTGATGGTTCCTCGATCGCGGGTTGGAAGGCGATCAATGAATCCGACATGATCCTGATGCCGGATGCGACGACGGCGGTGATGGATCCCTTCTCGGCCAAGCCGCAGATGATCCTGTTCTGCGACATTTATGAGCCCTCCACCGGTCAGCGCTACAATCGCGACCCGCGCTCCACCGCGAAGAAGGCGGAAGAATTCCTGAAATCCACCGGGATTGGCGATACTGCCTTCTTCGGCCCGGAAGCGGAATTCTTTGTGTTCGACAATGTGAAGTTCGGCACCGGCGGCAATTTCGGCCATTTCTCGCTGGATAGCGTTGAAGGCCCTGGCGCCAATATGAAGGATTTCCCGGAAGGGAATATGGGCCATCGCCCGGTGGTGAAGGGTGGCTATTTCCCGGTGCCGCCAGTGGATAGCGAACAGGATCTGCGCGCCGAGATGCTCTCCACCATGGGTGAGATGGGCCTGCCGATCGAAAAGCATCACCATGAAGTGGCGCAGTCTCAGCATGAGCTTGGCACGAAGTTCGGCCCGCTGGTGCAGCAGGCGGATTTCATGCAGATCTACAAATACTGCGTGCACAATGTCGCCCATAGCTATGGCAAGACCGCGACCTTCATGCCGAAGCCGATCTATGGCGATAATGGTTCGGGCATGCATGTGCACCAGTCCATCTGGAAGGCTGGCAAGCCGGTTTTCGCCGGCAATGGCTATGCTGATCTGTCGGAAACCGCGCTGTACTACATTGGCGGCATCATCAAGCACGCCAAGGCGCTGAATGCTTTCACCAACCCGCTGACCAATTCCTACAAGCGGTTGATCCCAGGCTTTGAAGCCCCCGTGTTGCTTGCTTATTCCGCGCGCAACCGTTCGGCTTCCTGCCGTATTCCTTACGCGACCAGCCCGAAGGCGAAGCGCGTTGAGGTGCGCTTCCCGGATCCGGGTGCCAACCCCTATCTTGCCTTCTCCGCCATGCTGATGGCCGGCATTGATGGCATCAAGAACAAGATCCATCCGGGCGACCCGATGGATAAGGACCTGTATGACCTGCCGCCGGAAGAGCTGAAGGGCATTCCGACCGTGTGCGGTTCCTTGCGTGAAGCGCTGCAGGCGCTGGAAGCAGATCACGACTTCCTGCTCGCCGGGGATGTCTTCTCCAAGGATCAGATCGAAAGCTATATCGAGCTCAAGTGGACGGAAGTGTATAAGTTCGAACACACCCCGCACCCGATTGAGTTTGAAATGTACTACTCCGTCTGATCCTGTCCGGATCGGAACGGGAAGGGGCCCTGCAGCATATGCGGGGCCCTTTTGCATTTGAGGCGCCGGCGTGATCAGCTAACTGCCATGATCCCTGACCCTAAAATCTTCCTGTCCAACCCTGCCTTGCTGGATGAGGCGCTGGCGGGCGGCGATATCGCGCCCTTGCTGATGGTACTGGTGCATCTTTCCGGTGAGGCGGCTTGGCTTGACCGACTGGCGCCGCACATCAAGGGCCCCTGGAATTTCCACGAAGCGGCACCTGATGAGCTACGTGCGGCACTCCGCGCCCGGTTGCGCGACGTGTTGTTGGATTACGCCCAAAGCGGTCGCCCGCTACCTGCGGAGCCGCCCGCGCATCTGCTGCATCGGATGCTTTCCGTTGGCGTGGGGGCAGAGGTGCCGGCGGAATACTTGCCGCTGATCCGCGAAGAAACCGTGGTGGATGCGCCGGACCCCAAAACCGTGCAGTGGCGCCGCGACGTGCCGGCAGCGCACCTTGCGGCGTTTCGCACCGGTATTATTGGCGCGGGTGTTTCCGGCCTGCTGATGGCGATCAAGCTACAGGAAGCCGGGCTGCCCTTCACGATTTTCGAGAAGAATGACGCGGTCGGCGGCACCTGGTATGAAAACGACTATCCGGGCTGCGGCGTGGATACGCCCAATCATTTCTATTCCCTGTCCTTTGAACCCAATCATGACTGGCCCGAGCATTTTTCCAAGCGCGATCAGCTTTGGCAGTATCTGGAGGGCATTGCCGATAAATACGGGCTGCGGCGGCATTTGCACCTGAACACCAGTGTCACCGCCGCGCATTATGATGAAGCGGCGTCGCTTTGGCAGGTGACGACACGCCATGCCGATGGGCGCGAAGAAACCCACGCGTTTGAAGCGCTGATCGGCGCCGTTGGCACCATCAGCAGGCCTATCATCCCGCCCATTCCGGGCGTTGAGTATTTCGCAGGCCCGCTATTTCATACCGCGCGCTGGGATCACAGCGTCGCGCTGGATGGCAAGCGTGTGGCGATGATTGGTACCGGCGCATCCGGCATGCAGGCGGGGCCTTCCATCGCGCCCAAACTTGGCCACTTCACCATTTTCCAGCGCCAGGCGCATTGGGCAGTCTATAACGCCAATTACCATGCGGTGGTGACGGAAGCGAAAAAAGCCGCGCTGAAGCACATCCCCTTCTACGCCAAATGGTATCGCTTCCAGCTTCTTTGGGCATCCGCCGATGGCATGCATGCGTCGCTCCATAAGGACCCGAATTGGGATCAGCCGGCGCAATCGCTCAATGCCACCAATCAGAAGCTGCGCGAGGATATCATCGGCTATATCAAAACGCAGATCGGCAATCGCACGGATTTGCTGGAAAAGGTGGTGCCGCCCTATCCGCCCTATGGCAAGCGCATGCTGCGCGATAATGGCTGGTACAAGATGCTGACCGCGCCGCATGTGGAGCTTGTCACCACACCCATCGCGCGCATCGTGAAGGATGGCGTGGAGACCGCCGATGGCCGGCATCACGCCGCCGATGTCATCATCATGGCGACAGGCTTTGATGGCGCCAAGGCGCTTGGGTCCTTTGAGATTTTCGGCCGTGATGGTGTTTCAGTGCGAGAAGTCTGGGGCGAGGATGATCCGCGCGCCTTCCTTGGCATTACCGTGCCGCGTTTTCCGAATTTCTTCATGCTGTATGGGCCGGGGACGAATCTCGCGCATGGTGGCAGTGCGATGTTCCATTCCGAATGCCAGGTGCGCTACATCATGCAGGCACTTCGCGAAGTGGTGGAAAGCGGTGCGCGCAGTATCGAAATCCGCGAAGATCGCTGCGCCGCCTATAATGATTTCCTGGATGCGACGCATGCGCGCATGGTCTGGACGCATCCTGGCGTGGGCAGTTGGTACAAGAACAAGGCGGGAAGGGTGGTGACCAATTCACCCTTCCGCCTGGTGGATTATCGGCGCATGACGGAAAAACTTGATCCTGCTGACTACGTTATCGCGTGACCTTGCTCCAGATTTCCAGGAAATGATCAACATCCGCCTCATCATTATAGACATGTGGGCTGATACGCACGCGCCCAAGCCGGGGTGCCACATGCGCGCCTGAAGCCGCCAGCTTTTCGATCAGCCCTTCCGGCATGCCGCCGGGGAAGGCGATACTCAAAATATGCGGCACGCGAAAGCGCTTGTCGGTAAGCACGGCGCCTTGCGCGGTAAGGCCCTCCGCCAGCCGATCCGTCAGCACGCCAAGCCTTTCGCTGATGGCGCCAGGACCCCATTCAGCCATCATCTCCATGCCCACGGCAGCCATTTCCAAGGAGATGAAGTGATCCCGCTCCCCCATATCAAACCGGCGCGCGGTGGGTGCGAAGCTCGTGTCCTTCAAATAGGGTGCAGCTTCCGAGGCAATGGCGCGGCGGCCAAAACCCGTTTGCTCCAAAGGCACGCCTTCCTGCCGACGCTTGGCGATATACATGAAGGCGCGGCCATAAGGCCCGAGCACCCATTTGTATGTTGGGAAAATCAGGAAATCGGGATCGAGGGTTACGACATCAATCGGCGTGACGCCGGCGCCATGCGTGGCATCCACCAGCAGCGCCGCACCAGTTTTGCGCAAGGCAGGCCCGATGGCCGCGATATCAATCGCCCCGCCATCCGCCCAATGCACCGAGGAAATTGAGGCGAGCGAGACCGGCGCCGCGCCTGGCCGTGCAATCGCCTCCAGCACGGCTGCGGTCCAATCGCCATCGGCAGGGCGGCGCACAACCTCCACCACAAAACCCTGGGCTGCGGCGCGCGTCATCCATTCCAGGACGGGAGAGGAATGGTCATCTTCTACCAGCAAAACCCGCGTGCCGGCGGGGGGCGCAAAAATCTTGCCCGCCACGGCGACGCCATAGGAGACTGAGGGGATCAGCGCCACATCCTCAGGCGCCGCACCAATCAGCGCTGCGGCCGCGGCGCGGGTACGTTCATGCTGGGCACGGGCGAGGCCAGGGTCCACTTCCCAGGGGCGTGCCTTACGCTCCACCCCCTCATGCCCGGCGGCCTGCACGGCGCGGGGCAGGGGGCTCCAGGAAGCTGCATTCAGGTAGCAGACCTCCCGCGGGATATCGAAGGCATCGCGTTGGCTCGGCAGCATGTCGGGGGTTCCTTGGCTTGCTTGAAGCAGCCTAGCCCGGCGTGGCATGCTGTAAAGGTATTTTTGGACAGAGAAAGCTAGGTTCACATGATCAGGGTTTTGGCCTGCATTCCGCATTTCTTCAGGCGTAGCGCTGCTGATTCGGGCATGGGGCATGGTTCGAATAGTGACCAACTTGAGAACCGATTGGTACAATTCCGCTATTGCCTGAAGCAATTGACCGCAGTTCTTGAACCGGTCCGATTCCTGCTGGGTTCCCCTGGACGGATTGCGCATGAGCAGGTGGAGCCTGTGCCGCAGGGCATCGGTGGTGACATTATCGTGGTTACGGCGCGTGAGAATAATCTGCTCGCGGAACTTTCGGCCGATGTCGCCTTGAGAGCCGTTTTCTGGGAAGGATCGCCGCGGATGCTAGGCTATTTGTGCCGACGTATTTTCGCAAGATCTGTCGGGCAATATGATTTCTATCTGTTCATTGAGGATGATACAGCCATCCTGGACCCCGCATTTTTCCGCAAGGTGGCGGCATTTTATCGCGCCCATGGCGAGGATAGGATTTTGTTGCCCAACCGCTTCGAAATCTTCGGCGCGGCCCATCACGGGTGGCGCGCCTATCTTGATCAGCCGGCATCTCGGGCACTTAGCGCCCCCGCAAGACCTGGACCGGACGAACTTAGCCTGCCGGGGTATGATGGCGATGTCTTTTTTACCAAATCGACCGACGGGCTTTCTGGTGCCTATATCATCACGGATGGCCAGTTGCGCCGCTGGATGGGCCAGCCGGATTTTCACGCCCCTGACCCGGCAGCGGTGGCGGCGGGGCTTGACCCGCTTGAATTGACCCAGACGCCCCTTGGCGGCGCCTTGCCGATGTATCGGCCCTCCAGACAAAATCTAGATTTCCTGGAGGTACACCATGTCCCCAATCGGCTGACAGCGCTGAAAACGCCGGCCGGCAAGCTGAGGAACCTGATCATACCCTTGCTACGGGAACGAAGGACGGCATTCCAGGCACCCACATCGCCGCCGCCAGACGCAACCAAGCCAGAGGCTTGAGATACGGTATTGCACGTTCAACAATAGCAGCGTGAGCAGGTGGTGTTCCCATGGCCCAAGCCAATGAATCTGCGCGCATTTGCCAGCCGACAGGATCGGCCATTCAGTCAGGTGACGCCGCCAAGGCGGGTCGGGTAGGGGGCTTCGTGCAGAGCGGGGGCCAGTGCGCCGATCAATTGGTGGGTTGCAGCCAGGCTGAAGCATTTTACCTGCCTGGTCGATCTGAAACTTCAATCACGCGCGGCGCAGACGCAGGGGCGTTCGTGATCCCGTTGCGCAAGCGAGCGATGGAAAATCGATTGACAGATTTGGACGTTGGTTCCTAAACATTTAGGTGAAATTTGCGCTCCTGAAAGGAAATATACTGTGGTCCGTGTTCTGGTTTGTATCCCGCATTTCTTCAGACGCGCATCGCCAGATTCGGGCGTGGCAAATGGCTCCAATTTTGATTCTATGGAAATTCGAGCCTCGCAGGTGAGCTATAGCCTTAAGCAGATACACGCGATCCTGGGGCCGGTCCAGTTCACTCTTGGCACAAAAGGGCGCATTGGAAATGAAATTCTCGAGGCCATCCCGCAGACGACGCAAGGCGATGTCATCATTGTTTCAGTTCCTGGTGAGAATTTGATTGATGAGTTAAGCGATGGCGGGAAACTTCATGCACGGCTTTGGTCGGGTCCTCCGCGCCAGCTTGGCTACCGGTGTCGCCATATTTTTGCGCGAAACGTTGGGAAGTATGATCTTTACTGCTTTATTGAGGATGATACGGCCATCACCGATCCCGCCTTTTTTCGTAAGATCGCCAAATTCTATCAGAAGCATGGCGAGGACAAGGTGCTGCTGCCCAATAGATATGAAATTTTCGGCTTCCAGGCGCGTGGCTGGCGGACCTATTTGGATCGGCCAGGTTTTCCGCGTTTCCGCGTGCCTGAACGCCCAGGGCGCAAGACCTTGAAGCTAAAGGATTTCGATGGCGATGTGCTTTTCGAGAAAACCAGGGAGAGTCAGGCGGGCGCCTATGTCATCACTGATGCTCAATTGAGAAAATGGATGGTACAGCCTGGTTTCGGAGCCCCGAGCAAGGCTCGGCTTGATGCGGGCTATGATCCGATGGAATTGGCCATGATTCCCATGGATAGCTTATTACCGTTTTATCGACCTGCAAAAAGCAACCTTGATTTTCTACAAGTGCATCACGTGCCGACCTTGGCGTCAATGCGCAAGACGCCCAAAAGCAAGCTTCGTGAATACCTGCAGCCTATGCTACAAAAAGAGCGAGAGGGCTGGGAGAGCGAAAATGACCCCCGCCCGAAGCAAGACAGCGAATGATCCCCTGCCGGACCTTTCGCCGATGATCATAAAGATGATGAAGGGTAAGCCTATGTCTGAAACCAAAGGTTTTGCGCGCATCTACCAGCCGGCGAAATCCGCCATGCAATCCGGCCGTGCCGGCAAGGCAGGGTGGGTGCTGAGTTTCGTGCCCAGTGAAGCCCAGCGCGCTGATCAATTGGTGGGCTGGTATGGCTCGGCCGATACGGCGAAGCAGGTGGCACTGCATTTTGAAACGCGTGACCAGGCAATTGCCTATGCCGAGGCGCAAGGCCTGCGCTATGAGGCGGAGGCGCCAGCCAAGGCCGCAGGCGACATCAAACCCAAGGTCTATGCCGATAACTTCAAATTCGGCCGGCATGAGAATTGGTCGCATTAGGGTTGGTTTTTCAGGGCGCCCTTAGCTCAGTTGGATAGAGCAACAGCCTTCTAAGCTGTGGGTCGGTGGTTCGAATCCACCAGGGCGCGCCACCCTATGGCCTAGTGATTTGTATTGGAACGATATTTTTTGGGTTTGTAAGTTAGGTTTGTAAGTTCTTGTTCACTTTTCACCCCATCCAAGACGAGCCATCCCCGCCACCGCCATACGTGCTTGTTCGGCTTGGCGCGTATAGATTTCGGCGGTTTGAAGAGTGACCCCAAGAATACTGAACCGCCCCGGGTTTGCCGGAGGCTATTTTGCTTGAGTTACGCTGCCATGGCTGGTTGTTCCAGTGAGGCATAGTA
>JADCFR010000338.1 GCA_020249415.1 Roseomonas sp.
ACCGCCGCCTGCCACATGGCGCTGCCCGGCAGTGGCCACAGCAAGGCCGGGGGGATCGCAGCATGAGTGCGGCGTTGAAACCGGCCAATGAGGCACCGCTGATCCGGCTGCGCGATCTGCATGTGAAGTTCGAAAGCCGCGACCGCACCGTGCATGCGGTGAATGGCGTTGATCTGGACCTTGCCGCTGGGGAGGTGCTCTGCATCCTGGGCGAATCAGGTTCCGGCAAATCCGTGACACTGCGCGCGCTGATGAAGCTTTTGCCCAAAACCGCGAAGGTCACCGGTGAGATCCAGGTGGCCGGGCGCGATGTGCAGGCCATGAATGAAGGCCAGCTTGCCGATTTCCGCGGCGGCGATGTGGCCATGATCTTCCAGGAACCCATGACGGCGCTCGACCCGGTTTTCACCATCGGGCGGCAGATCGCCGAGACCGTGCAGCGCCATGAAGGGGCCAGCCGCAGTGCCGCCGATGCCAGGGCCTTGGAATTGCTGGAATTGGTGCAAATCCCCTCGGCCAAGCGGCGGCTTTCCGCCTATCCCCATGAATTATCCGGGGGCTTGAGGCAGCGCGCCATGATTGCCGTGGCGCTCGCCTGCCGGCCCAAGCTGCTGCTGGCGGATGAACCGACCACGGCCCTGGATGCCACGGTGCAAATCCAGGTGTTGCTGCTGCTGCGGTCCTTGCAGGAAAAGCTCGGCATGGGGGTGGTGTTTGTCACCCATGATCTTGGTGTTGCTGGGGAAATCGCGGATCGCGTGGCGGTGATGTATGCCGGCAAGGTGGTGGAAACAGGCCCCGTTGGCGCGCTGATGGCCGGGCCCTTGCACCCCTATGCGAAGGGCCTTCTGGGGGCGACGGTCCATGCCGGCATGCGCGGCAAGCGCCTGACGACCATCCCGGGTGCGCCGCCCATGCTGGACAAGGTGCCCACGGGTTGCGCCTTCGCGCCCCGCTGTGCCGAGGTAACGGATGCCTGCCATACCGGCGTGCCCCCCTTGCGCCAAATCGTCCCTGGGCGCCAGGCGCGCTGCATCAGGGTAGCGGCGGGCGAGGGCACACCCCATATCTGAAAAAAGTGAAACTTGCCGTGGCCTGCGCGGCGCGGCAGAAGCCTTTTTGAGACGGGTGCTCTCGCCCGGCTCTGTCCCGCGGTCCGGGGCCGCTTTCGCGGTCGCGCTCTGCCATGGTGCCGGTCCTGCGGGGGCGGCTTGGGTTGGAATGATATGCGCACCATTACGCAGCTAGGTCTTTTGGCCCTGATCGCCGGCGCTGGCGCCGCCTGGCATTTCAAGGGCGAGGAATATGGCCTGCCCGCGCCACTCGCCTTGGTCGGGCTGCAGCCCGCGGCCACGCAGGGGCCCGCGCGTGGTGGCCCTTCCGGGCCGATTGGCGTTGTTGTCCAGCCGGTGCGCACGGGCCTTGTGGTGGATAAGGTCGAAAGTATCGGCACGGTGCGCGCGCGTGAGGCAGTGACCATTACTGGCAAGATTGTTGGCATTGTCACCCATATCCGCTTCACCGAAGGCCAGAAGGTGCAGGCGGGTGAAACCCTGGTGGAGCTTGATTCCGGCGCGGTTTCGGCTGAACTGGATCAGGCCCGCGCGCTATTGGATGATGCACGCAATCAATTGCAGCGCGCCCGTGGTTTGCAGGCTGGCCAGACCATTGCGGCGCAGCGGCTGGATACGCTGGAAGCGGTGGCGCGCCAGGCGGAAGGCCGCGTGCGGCAATCCGAGGCGAAGCTTGAGGAATTGCGCGTGACCGCGCCCTTCAGTGGTCGGGTTGGCTTGCGGCAGGTGAGCCTTGGCGCGCTGATCCAGCCCGGCACGGCGATTACCACGCTTGATGATTTCTCCCGCGTGCGGGTTGAATTCGCGGTGCCTGAAGTGTTTCTGGCGCGTTTGCAAACTGGCCGGCAGGTGACCGCGCGCAGCACCGCCTATGGCGATCGGCGCTTCAATGGTGAGGTCGCCATTATTGATACGCGCATTGACCCGGCCACGCGCAGCGTGCGCGTGATCAGCGAATTCGACAATGCGGATGAGGCGCTGCGCCCCGGCCTGTTCCTGAATGTGGAAATGGTGCTGGAAGAACGCCCGACCGCCTTACTGATCCCCGAGGAAGCGATTGACCCGGTGGGGGATCGCGCCTTTGTCTATGTCATTCGCGATGGGCGCGCGAAACGCCAGGAAGTGAAGCTTGGGCTCCGCCTGCCCGGTGAGGTCGAAATCCGCGAAGGGGTCGCCGCCGGCGAGGCGGTTGTGGTGCGCGGCATTCAACGCTTGCGCCCGGATGCGCCGGTGCGCATCATCGAAACCATCACGCGTCCGACAAGCTGAGCAGGGCTGAACCCATGGTCCTTTCCGATATCTCGATCAAGCGGCCGGTTTTTGCCACTGTCATCAGCCTGATGCTGATCGTGCTTGGCATCGCTTCGCTGTATAAGATGCCGATCCGCGAATACCCGAAGATCGACCCACCCATCATTCAGGTCATCACCACCTATCGCGGTGCCTCGGCACCTGTGGTGGATAATCAGATCACGGAGATCCTGGAAGGTGCCGTCGCGGGGATTGAGGGCATCAAATCCATCCAATCCCAATCGCGCGATGAACGCAGCCAGATCACGCTTGAATTCCGCCTGACGCGCGATGTGGATAGTGCCGCCAATGATGTGCGTGACCGTGTGGCGCGTGCCTTGGCGCGCCTGCCGGAACAGGCCGATACGCCAATTGTGCAAAAGGTGGATGGCGATAGTCGCCCCATTTTGTGGATTGCGCTCAATTCCGAAACCCTGTCTCCGCTCGACCTGACCGACATCGCGCGCCGGCGCATTGTTGATCGCTTGGCGATTGTGGAAGGTGTCGCGCAGGTTCTGGTGCTGGGTGAGCGGCGCTTTTCCATGCGCATCTGGCTGGACCGGCAAGCACTCGCCGCGCGTGGGCTGACGGTGCAGGATGTGGAAGACGCGATCCGGCGCGAGAATGTGGAATTGCCCGGCGGGCGCATTGAGAGCACCGCGCGCGAATTGACGGTGCGAACCGATTCACGCATGAGCACGCCTGACCAGTTCCGTCAGGTGGTGGTGGCGCGGGGAACGGGCGGCGCGCAGGTATTGCTGGGCGAAGTGGCGCGGGTTGAGGTTGGCGCGGAAGATACGCGCGGCGGCTACCGCATCAATGGCCGGCCATCCATCGGGCTTGGCATTCTGCGCCAATCCACCGCCAATACGCTGGCGGTTGCCGATGGCGTGAAGGCGGAATTGGAACGCATCAAGCCCACATTACCGCCCGGCGTGGATGCCACCATTGGCTATGATGAAAGCCTGTTCATCGCCCAATCCATCTATGAGGTTGAGCACGCGCTGATGATCGCGCTGGCGCTGGTGGTGGGTGTGATCTTCCTGTTCCTGCGTTCCGTGCGCGCCACCATCATTCCCGCCGTTGCCATTCCGGTATCCATCGTGGCGTCTTTCCTGCCCATGGCGGTATTCGGATTTTCGGTGAATGTGCTCACGCTTTTGGGGCTGGTGCTGGCGATTGGTCTTGTGGTGGATGATGCCATTGTGGTGTTGGAAAACATCCACAGGCGAATAGAGCTTGGCGAGGATCCCTTGCTCGCTTCCTTGCTCGGCTCACGCGAAATTGCCTTTGCCGTTATTGCGACCACCCTGGTGCTGGTTTCGGTCTTCCTGCCGCTATCCTTCATGGGGGGCAATACGGGCAGGCTATTCACGGAATTCGGCATAGCCCTTGCCGCATCGGTCTTATTCTCGGGGCTGATAGCACTCACACTCACACCCATGATGTGTTCCAAGCTGCTACGTGCGCATGAGGGTGAGGGGCTTCTGGTGCGCATGACAGAGCCCTTCTTCGTTGCGATGAATGAGGCCTTGCGCTGGACCTTGGATAAGGCGCTCCGCGCCCCGCTGTTGGTCATGGGCGCATCGGCGGCCATGTCGCTTTTTGCCGTGGTGCTGTTCAATGCGCTGCCCAAGGAATTCGCCCCCACCGAGGATCGTGGTGTGGTCATCATCCCGACCACGGGGCCGGAAGGTGCTTCCTTCCCCTATACGGTTGAACATGTGATCCGCCTTGAGAACCTGCTGCAACGCTATCTGGATAGTGGTGAGGCATTCGCAGTCTTCGCGACGGTGGGTGGCTTCCAGCGCCCGGCCGTTGGTAATATCGCCAATGTCTTTGTGCGCCTGGCCCCCTGGAGTGCGCGGGATCGTAAGCAACAAGCCATTGCTGCCGAGATTTTCCCGCTGGTCGCCAGCATTCCTGGTATTCGCGGCTTTGCGCTGAACCCGCCATCGCTTGGTCAGCGCGGCTTCCAGCCGCCGGTGCAATTCGTGATTGGCGGGCCGGATTACGATACGCTGATCGCCTGGCGTGATGCCTTCATTGAAAAGGCGCGCACCAATCCGCGCCTGCTCAACCTTGACCATAATTTCAAGGAAACCAAGCCGGAGGTCCGCGTGGATATTGATCGGCGTAAGGCCGCTGATCTGGGCATTTCCATTGCCGCTGTGGGCCGCACCATTGAAACCCTGATGGGCTCGCGCGAGGTCACCACCTATGTCGTGGGTGGACAGGAATACAAGGTACTGTTGCAGGCGCCCGAATCCGCGCGGCTTTCACCCTATGATCTGCAAAATGTCTTTGTGCGCACGGGAAGCGGTGGGCTGGTGCCGCTTTCCAATGTGGTGACGCTGTCCGAACGCGCCCGCGCGCAAACCCTCTCGCGGCAGGATCGTGTGCGGGCCATTACCATCACGGCCTCTCTCGCGCCTGGCTATTCGCTGGGTGAGGCCTTGGATTTCCTTGATCGCACGGCGAAGGAAGTGCTGCCGCAGGAAGCGCGTATTTCCTATCTGGGGCAGAGCCTGGAATTCCGTGAAAGCTCCGGCGCGCTTTACGTGACCTTTGCGCTGGCGCTGCTGGTGGTGTTCCTGGTGCTGGCAGCGCAGTTCGAAAGCTTTGTGCATCCCTTTGTCATATTGCTGTCCACACCCTTGGCGGTGACGGGTGGCCTTTTGGCGCTTTGGGTGACGGGGCAGACACTGAATGTCTTCAGCCAGATCGGCATGGTCTTGCTGATTGGCCTCATGGCGAAGAACGGCATTCTGGTGGTGGAATTCGCCAATCAGCTCCGTGATCGCGGCATGAGTATTCGTGATGCGGTGTTGGAAGCTTCTGTGGTGCGGCTGCGCCCGATCCTGATGACCTCTATCGCAACCGTTCTCGGTGCCGTGCCGCTCGCCATGGCAACCGGGGCGGGGGCGGAAAGCCGGCAGGCTTTGGGCGTGGTGATTGTGGGCGGCATTACGCTTTCCACGATTGTGACGCTTTACGCCGTGCCCGCGCTTTACCTGTTGTTGGCGCCCTATACCAAGCCGATTGGCGCCATCGCGGCCAAGCTGGCCGATCTGCAATCAAAGCCCGCCACGGGCCACGGCCATCAGGCGGCGGAATAACGCCGCCGCCTCGGGCAGGGTGATTTCACGCCCTGGATTTATCGGCTAGCTTCCGCCTCGATTTCGAATCATTGGGGAAGCGGTTATGGCAGAAGCGAAAACAGGGCGAACGGGCGGCAAGCTTTTGGCCGATGCCTTGGTGGCCCAGGGCGTCACCCACGCCTTTTGCGTACCGGGTGAAAGCTATCTTGATCTGCTGGATGGCCTTTATTCCGTGCGCAACCAGTTGCAGTTGGTGACCTGCCGCTTTGAAGCCGGCGCGATCCATATGGCGGAGGCCTATGGCAAACTCACCGGCAAGCCAGGGGTCGCGATTGTCACGCGCGGCCCCGGCGCCTGCCATGCCGCGATTGGTGTGCATGTCGCGCAGCAGGATTCAACGCCGCTGGTGCTGCTGGTCGGCCAGATTCCCGTGGAAGAGACAGACCGCGAAACCTTCCAGGAAGTTGATTATCGCCGCATGTTCAGCCCCATCGCGAAATGGGTGACGCAGATTGATGATGAAAAGCGCATCCCCGAATTGATGGCGCATGCCTTTGATGTTGCGGTGTCTGGCCGCCCCGGCCCGGTGGTGATCGCGATCAGTGAGGAAATGCAAAAGCGCATGGCAAACGTGCCGGATATCGGCCCCGCCAATGTGTTGCCGCCACATCCCGCACCTGATGCCGTTTCGCGCATGATGGCGATGCTGGGCAAGGCGAAGCGCCCGCTCGCGGTGCTGGGTGGCTCACGCTGGTCGGATCAGGGCAAGGCCGATATCCGTGACTTCCTGCTGGCCAATGATCTGCCGGTGGCCGTTGGCTTCCGCCGTCAGGGGATTTTTGACGGTACTTCGGAAAATTATGTCGGTGATCTTGGTGTTGGCGCCGATCCGGGCCTGGTGGCACACGCCAAGGATGCGGATTTGATCATCGCGATTGGATCGCGCCTGGGTGAGACTTTCAGCCAGGGCTATACGTTGCTTGACATGGCGGGCGCGACGCCGATTGTGCATGTCTATCCCGAGCAATCGGAAATCGGGCGTGTCTATCGCCCTGCACTTGGTATCACCGCGGACCTCAATGCCTTTGCCGCGGCAGCCAAGGCGGCAGCACCGATCAAGAAACCCGCCTGGGCGAGCTGGACGCGGGATTTGCGTGCCACGCGCCTGAAGCAGGCGGCAGCACCCAATTACGAAGGGCCGCTCAACCTCGCGAAAGCCTTGCAGGATTTGGAAAAGGCGCTGCCAGCCAATACGATCTACACGACGGATGCCGGCAATTTCGCGACCTGGCCGACGCGCTTCATGCATGTGGGGGCAGGGCAGGATTTCCTTGGCCCCACCAATGGTGCCATGGGTTATGCGGTACCATCCGC
>JADCFR010000339.1 GCA_020249415.1 Roseomonas sp.
AGGATCAAAAAACCCCGCATCCCCAAAACCCGGGTCAAATCTGCGTGGCAAACCCGGGTCAGCTCTCGGCAGCATTCAACAATCCATGACAAAACGAATCCGCGCAGGTGGCGCATTCACCAGCCCAAAAGGCGTGACCGAGCCCGGCGTCAGGCCAAGGACGCCCAGCAATTCCTCGGCACTGCCCATGGTGACCTTGCCCGATCCCGCCATGCGGGCCAGCGCATTGATGGAAACCTGGCGGGATTCCTCCAAGGTGGCCAGCAGGAAGGGGCCATCGCCCTTGGCGGGACGCAAGAACAGGTTTTTGGTATGCCCGCCCGGCAGCGTGCCGCGCAAATCCTGGCTTTCCGCCACGGTGAAGACCGCCGGGTGATGGCGCGTCTCAGA
Source organism: Roseomonas sp. (assembly GCA_020249415.1). Classification (GTDB taxonomy): domain Bacteria; phylum Pseudomonadota; class Alphaproteobacteria; order Acetobacterales; family Acetobacteraceae; genus Neoroseomonas. The sequence continues at coordinate 391 of JADCFR010000339.1, forward strand.
GGCGATGCCAGCTTGGGTGAGGCGGGCGAGCAGGCCCTCGGGTGTTTCCGGCATCAGTCGAGTTTGATGTTGTTGGCGCGGATGACCCGGGCCCAGACCTCGATTTCCGCATCCATCCAGCGGCGGAAAGAATCCGGACCTTCCACCCGGTTCTCGCCTCCGATGGCGGTAATGCGCTCAGCGACACTCGGCACGACCATGGCAGCGCGGAGATCACGCGCAAGGCGATCCACCATCGCCGCCGGCGTGCCGGATTGAACCAATACGCCCTGCCAGGTACCGCTATCGGCCGCGGGCCAGCCCAATTCCTGGAAGCTAGGCACATCGGGGAAATCGGGCAGGCGGCGCGGGCCGGTGACCGCAATGGCGCGCAATTGCCCCTGTTTGCAGAAAGGCCCAGTGGCGGTCGCGCCATTGATGATCAGTTGCGCTTCGCCCGCCGCCACAGCAGTCAGTGCCGCCGCGCCGCCGCGATAGGGCACCTGTGTCAAATCAGCGCCCCATTGCTGCGTCACCAATAGCCCAGTCAGGTGATTGCCCGCGCCAATCCCGGAATGGCCGACATTGACTTTGGTGGGATTGGCCTTGGCATAGGCCACGAGCTCCGCCGCATTGCGCACTGGCACGGAAGGATGCACCGCCAGGATATAGGGCGCGTAGATCAGCATCGTCACCGGCGCCAGATCGCGCTTCAGATCAAAGGGCAGGCGCGAATAAAGCGAAGGCGCGGTGGTGAGTGAAGAAACATCAATCAGCAGCAGCGTATGCCCATCAGGGGCTGATTTCGCCACCAGATCAGCGCCGATATTCCCGCTGGCGCCGGTGCGGTTTTCCACCACGACATTCTGGCCAAAGGATTTGGTAAGCTCCGGCGCCAGTAGCCGCGCCAGAATGTCAGAAGTACCCCCGGGGGCGAAAGGCACGATGATGCGCACTGGGCGATCCAGGTTTTGCGCCAAAGCGGGCAAGGCAGTCAGGCTTGAAAGGGCAAGCGCGCCCTTCAGCGTATCACGGCGATTCATGGGTTTCCTCCGCTGCGTTTCGCCAATGCTTGCGCCGATATCGGGCGCTGTCCAGGGATTTCAGCCGCGCGGACAAGAGGCCAGCGCTGCCTGGGCAAAGCCGCGCAAATCACTCGCGGTAATGGCAAGGTCGACATCCAGATTGCCGAGTGGCAGCGTCAGGCGCTGCGGCAGGCCGGTCAGGTTTTCCGTGCGCCCATTCCAGGTGCTGGTGACGCTGACATTGGCGAGCCGCGCCACATCCTCGGCACCCGCGGGCATGGCGATGGTGATGCGCAGCAAGCCATCCAGGAAGCTGGTGCCCTCATCGGCGCTTGGCGTGCCACCAAAGCGAATGGCGAAGCGGCGGATGATCGGGCGGCCTTCACACCGGCGCAGATTATCGGCCAGGCGCAGCAGGTCCATCACCCGTTCAGGCGCAACACCGGCCGCGATACGCTCTGCAGCAATGGCAAGCATTTCGGTGAAGGGCGGGCGCGGCACTTCCTGTTCATGACGCGCGCGCCAGGTGCCGGCCTCGGTACGCGCCTCGGCAAGTTGAAGGGCGAGGCGGCCTTGTTCGGCGGCGGCAGCGCCTTCGCGCTCCGCTGCCTCGGCCAGCCGGGTTTCGAGCGCTGTGACTTCGGCGCGCGCGATTTCCTCTGCGCCGCGATAGGTGACGATACCGAAGCCCAGGAACACCAGCAGAATCATCACCGCCTGGGACAGGCGCCACAGCCAGCGCGTGGCGCGCTGGCGGCGTTCCCGGCTGCGTTTTCTGCCCAGCGCCATCTGTGGCGTCAGCCTTGCAGCAGCGCCCAGATGCGGGGCGGGGTCAGCGGCATTTGCACGCTATCCGCCACCGCCCCGCGCCCATGCCGCGCCAGTGCATCCGAAACGGCGTTCACCAAGGCCGGCGTGGCGCCGATGGTGCCAAGTTCACCGACACCCTTCACGCCAAGCGGATTGGTGCGGCAGGGGATGGATTGATCCAAAAGCGTGGTGGCCGTGGGCAGCATATCCGCACGCGGCAGGGTGTAATCCATGAAGCTTGCCGTGAGCGGCTGGCCAGTGGCGGGGTCGTAGATCACCGCCTCACACAAGGCCTGACCAATGCCTTGCAGCGCCCCGCCCACCACCTGGCCTTCGACGATCAAGGGGTTCACCACGCGCCCGGCATCATTGGTGGAAACATAGAGCGGAATGGCGACTTCGCCCGTATCAGGATCAATTTCCACTTCCGCGATATGGCAGCCATTGGGCCAGGTGGGGCCGGAAACCGCGCTGGTCGAATCAATGAAAATCCGCCCTTCCGGCTGCTTTGCGGCCAATTCGAAAAGCCCGATGCGCCGATCCGTACCCGCCACCTGGAAGGCGCCGGCGAGATATTCCAGATCAACCGGGGCGACTTCCAGCGCATCGGCGGCCAGATCGCGCGCCTTGTCCACGGTTTTATCGGCGGCGACCTTTACCGCGGAACCTGCGGTGAAAAGCGAACGCGAGCCCGCGCTGCCAAAACCGCTGCCGCGATCCGAATCACCCATGGTGATTTTGATATTCTCGAGCGACACGCCAAAAACATCCACGGCGAGCTGCGCATAGCTGGTGGCGATGCCCTGACCCATGGCTTGCGTGGTGGCGTAAATCTCAATCTCGCGATTGGCCTTCACCGCGACGGTCACGCGTTCTTCAAACACATTCCCGCCGGTCCATTCCAGAAAGGTCGCAATGCCGCGCCCGCGGAGCTTGCCCGCCTTGGCCGATTGCGCGGCGCGCGCGGCGAAACCTTGCCAATCCGCGGCGACCAAGGCCTGATCCATGATCTTTTCAAAACTGCCGCTGTCATAGCTTTGGCCCATGGCGTTCTTATAGGGCATTTGCGCTGGCCGGATCATGTTGCGCCGGCGAAGCTCGGCCGGATCA
>JADCFR010000034.1 GCA_020249415.1 Roseomonas sp.
TGCCCAGAAATCCGCCTTCGAAATGCCCTTCCTCATCCGCGAATGCCGCGACATCCACGGGTAGCCCAGCGCGCGCCAAGGCAACACCGGCCATGACACCCAGCGCACCATCCAGCCAGCCCGCGTAATTCTGGCTTTCAATATGGCTGCCCACCAGCAAATGCGGACCGGGCCCCTTGTGTCGGCCATAGACATTGCCGATGCCATCAATGCTGGCTTCCAGTCCGCATTCGCGCAACCTTTCCATCAGCCAATGGCGGCTTTCCATATCCTGCGGCGAATAGGTCGGGCGATGCACGCCCGTTTTATAGGCGCCGATTTTGCGCAGCTCATGAAGATCAGCAAGGAAACGATCGGCATTGATCTGCACCATGGCGGGAACCCCTGGTTGAAGAATTTTACTTTTGCTTAATACCAAAAAATTCTTAGCAAGAAAATCGCTTGGAAACCACTCCTGTTAACTGTTCGACAACCAGGGATGGGCTTTTCTTAAGCGCGTCACAACAAGCGTGATTCTGAGGAGCGAAAAATCCATGCAAACCAACCGTCGCGTTGAAACACCCGAAGCCGCTTTCACCTGCGTTGCACTGCTGGAAACCAGCGCTGGCGCTGAACTCCATATGCGAGACGGGCAGGGCAGGTTGCTCCGTCTGCCGCTCCGCGATGCCGATCATGGCAGCCATCTGGCGATGCTGGCGGCCTTCAGCAGCCCGACACATGCCCGCAGGCACCGTGGCCGCCATCACTGAAAAAGCCCTACAGCGTCAGCCCGCCATCCACCACAATGGTCTGCCCGGTCACCATGGCAGCACCTGCCAGCAGAAACACCATCACTTCTGCCAGATCCGCCGTGGTGCAACGCCGCTTCAGCAATGCCTTTTCAATGCTGCCGCGGCGCTGTTCTTCGGTCCATTCGATCATCCAGGTGGAATCAACCGCACCTGGCGCCACCGCATTCACGCGCACTTCCGGCGCCAGCCCGCGGGCGAGGTTCTTCGTCAGGCTCACCACCCCCGCCTTGGTCGCGCCATAGGCCATGGAAGACCCCGCGTGACTGAGGCCGGCGATGGACGCCACACTCACCACCGCGCCACCCGCAGCGCGCAAAGCGGGTGCAGCTGCCTTGGTGCAGCGAAACACGCCAAGCAGATTAACCTGCAGCACCGTATCCCATAATTCTTCCGTCAGCCGGTCGAATTCATTTGGCGCAATCGTGGTTTTAGTCCCCGGCGTGCCGGCATTATTCACCAAATAATCCAAACGGCCGAGGTCAGCGACCGCCTGTTCAACCATGCGTTTGCAATCCGCCGCATCGCCCACATTGCCAGGTGCGGCAATCACATCCCGCCCCAGGCCGCGCAGCCGCGCGACTTCAGCCGCACCACGCTCATCCCCCGCCAAATGATTGATAGCCACCTTGCAGCCATTGGCCGCGAGCATCTCGACAGTTGCGAGGCCAATGCCGGAAGCACCCCCCGTCACCAGCGCGGTCTTGCCTTTCAGATCATAGCTTGCGGTCATTGGTCACGCTCCATTCCTGCCAGGGTTCCAATTTCGCGCAACGCCTTGCGCAGCGCGAGGAGACGACGGTCCCGATCCTCAAACAAAGTCGCGGGATCCTTGCCGCCCCAATCATAAAAGCCAGCGCCAGACATCACACCGGTCTTGCCTTCCCCAATCAGCTTGTCCAGCGATTCACTATGCCCCCTTACCGGCGGCGGTTCATACATGCGATTCTTGAGCGCCAATTGCATCATCGGCAAACCAGTAAAATCCGCCTTGGCGAGCACGCCCAGAATCGGCAGCCGCAACGCAATGCCATGGATGATGGAAGCATCAATTTCCGCGGCATCCGCCACCCCCTCATCCAGCAGCTTCTGCACCTCAAGCCCAATCGCGGATTGGATACGGTTCGCGATATATCCAGGGATGAATTTGCGCATCACAATCGGCTTTTTGCCCATATCGGCGCAGAGCTTGCGTACCATCTCCACCGCCGCCGGATCGGTTTCCGGCCCGGCGACAATATCCACCAAATCCACCAGATAGGGCGGCGTATACCAATGCGCGATCAGCGTCTTTTTCTGCCGCGCCGCCGGCATCAACGGGAAAATATCCAAATAGGATGTGTTGGACGCGATGATCGCCTCCGCCGGCGCCACCCGGTCCAATTCGCCGTAAAGCTTGCGCTTCACATCAGGGTTTTCCACCACCGCTTCGACAATCAGCTCTGCGCCATCAACGCATTCGGCCAAATCCTCATGCCGCGTGATGGCCTGCGCCAAATGGGCGGAAGTCCAGCCTGCCGGCGCTTCGCCCTCCTCTGCCAGGGTTGCCAAGGCCTTTTCCATCAGGCCCTGCGCGCGGCGCAGGGTTTCGGGGTTATTGTCGGTCAGGCGCACCTGATGCCCGCCAAGGGCGAAAACCAGCGCCAGCGCATGGCCCATGGTGCCAGCGCCAAGAACGGCAACGCGTGTCATGCTCATGCTCCTTCCGGCGCCCAAGGCGCGGGCGCGCGTGCTTCAATATCCGTCACCACATCCACCACCACGGTTTCTGGCGACGCCATAGCTTCTCGCAGCGCGGGGCCGATATCCTCTGGCCGTTCCACGCGAATGCCATTCAGCCCGAAGGATCGCGCAACCGCAGTGAAATCCGTCGGCCCTAAACGCAGGATTTCCTCTGCCGCGCCGGGGCGATTACCAGCGCTGCGCTTGAAATTTGGCCAGCCCTGGCCGAAGCCCGAGTTGTTGTTCACCACCAGCGTCACCGCAATGCCGCGCCGCCGCGCCGTTTCAAGCTCCGCCAAATGGTAATAGAGCGCGCCATCACCGGACCAGCAGAGAAGTTTCCGATCAGGTGCCGCGCATTTTGCCCCAAGCGCTGCTGGGAAAGACCAGCCGAGTGATCCCGCCGCGCGCAAGTAGCTCTGCCCCGGTTCCAGATCTACCATGGTTGCGGTCCAAATGCCGGAATAGCCTGTATCCGCCACGAGAATCCCATCGGCGGGCAGGGCTGCGGTGATCTCCGCCGCAAGCCGCGCGGGGTCAATCGGCTTGGTATCGCTTGCCATGCGCGGCGCCATCTCTGCGCGCCAGGCCGCCATTTGCGCCTGGGCCGAGGCCAGATAGGCACCATCGCGTTTTGGTTTGCCAAGTGCCACTGCCAAAGCCGCCAGTGCCGCACGCGGATCACCCTGTACCGCCACCGCCGCGGGGTAGGAACGATCAAATTCATGCGGGTCCGCATCAATCTGCACCACCGCCGCGCCGGCCACTGGGGTGCGCCAGTAATTCGTCAGCATATCGCCCGTATCGGCGCCAACAAATAGAATCAAATCCGCCTCATGCAGAATGCGATTGGCCGGTGGCGCGGCATAGGCACCTGCCACGCCAATATGCAGCGGATGGCGCGTTGAAATCAGCCCGCGCGCGCCAAGCGCCGTGGCAACGGGCGCGGCCAACGCATCTGCCACCATCAGCACCTCCGCGCCACAGCCCGAAAGCGCTGCAGCATCACCGGCCACAATCGCAACCTTGGGTGCCGCCAGCAGCACACGTGCTGCCACTTCAATCGCCGCCATATCCGGCCCTGGGCGATGCATCGGCATGCGGAAGGCAGAAAGATCAGCGATGGGCGCTGAAACCTTGCCATTCTCAATCACCTCGGCCTGCAAGCCGAACATATCAAGATGCACCGGGCGAGGTGGCAGCGCGACTGATGCTGCAAACGCCTGACGCAAAACACGCGGCAAATCCGCCGCATCCGCGACATCCGTCTGCAATTTCGTCACGGCTGAGAAAAGCGGCGCGTGATCCACTTCCTGATAGGCATTGCGATGCTGATGCGCCGGCACCTTGCGCCCCGTCATGGCAATGATTGGCGCGCGCGACAAATAGGCGTCTTGCAAACCGGCTGCGAGGTTCGCTGCCCCCACCGATTGCGCCGCGACAATGCCCGGCCTGCCGGAAACCCGCGCATAGCCATCCGCCATATAGACCGCGGCCTTTTCAGTATGCGCGAGCACCGGCTGTACCCCGGCATCGCCCAACGCCAACAA
>JADCFR010000340.1 GCA_020249415.1 Roseomonas sp.
GTGCTGCGGGCTCAGCACCGCCTGAACCCTCGCCAGAGGTCGGGCCCCCGAACCCGCGCCTGCGTGTTGACAGTGATTTGGGCGTTTTAGTCATTGAATTCCGCGACACTACTGGCAAGATTTCGGCCAGTTTTCCATCACACCGAGAGCTAGAGGCTTATCGCGCTGCGCTCCTCTATGGCATTGGATTGCCAAGTGACTTCTCCCCCACTGGCCAATCCGCTCAGGCGCTTCTTAAAACCCGGCCCGCACTGCCCCCCCTGCAGGAGGCGCCGATCCCTCACGCTGAACGGGTAAGCTTTGATAATACTGAAGGCCGTGGCGTGGATCGCGTCGCGTAACTCCGCACAGCGTCTTTCGCTATCGTGACCCGTGGCGGAGTCCTGGGATTAGTCGGTCTTTCCTGAAGGTATCGCGCCTTTGACGCCAATGGCACAGCCCGGCCTACGCCGCTGTTGTGCTGCAAATAATGCGGAGTGCTGGCAAACCCTGCGTGATGATCTGCGCGCGGAAATTTCGCCTATCCTTGGGGGGTAACCCAGCGTTCCCCGCCCCCCGGCGCATGCGGATCAAGTACCTCATCCGGCAAGGCCATAAACCGCGCGCCGTAAGTCCAGACCAAGGCACATTCCACAACACGTCCCGGAAAGGCTGCACGCAGCAGCGCGCGATAGGCCGCCATTTGCCGCAAATAAAGTGGTGCCACATCCGCCACCTGTTCCGGCGGCGGGCGATTGGTCTTGTAATCCAGCACCAGCACGCGATCGGTTTCTATCTTCAACCGGTCCACCTGGCCCGCAATCAGTCGGCCATGCACCTCACCCGCCAGGGGCGCTTCGGCCAGGCTGCCCGCACCAAGGGCTTCGCGCATCCAACCCTGGCGCAGCAGGTCCAAAACCTCCTGCAAGGTGGCTTCCTGTTCTGCCCCTGAAAGCCCCGGCGCGCGGCGTGCAAGGAAGCGGCGCGAGAGTTCTTCCCACCCTGCCTCGGGATGTTCGGGTAGGCTTTGCAGCAGCGCATGCACCAGGCGCCCGCGTCGGAAGCGCAGCCCAAGCGGGTCTTGCGCCGGGCGCGGCGCCGCGGCGGGGGTTTCCTGTTCGCCGGGCAAAGCCGAGGGGGCAAGGCTGCCGGCAGGTGCTTCCTCGGCCAGTCTCTGCCAGGCCCAGGCGGGCGGGCGCGCCTCAGCGGCGCTGGCAAGCAAGGGGTCTTCCAGGCGGGGCGGCGCGGATTGCGGGGCGCTCAGGCTGAGCAGTTTCGGATCGTCGCCAAAACCATTGGCGGCAGCGCCAAAAGCAGCGGGGTCGAAGCTGGATGTCTCATGCCCCGCAAGCCGGGTGAATCCTTGCGTTACCAAATCATACCAGCAGCCTGCGGGCAGAGTCTTCAGGCTATTCCAGCCGCAAATGATCAGTCGATCTTCCGCGCGCGTCAGCGCCACATAGAGCAGCCGGTGTTCTTCTTCTGCTTCGCGTGCCTGATCCGCCTGGCGCTGCGCGGTCAGCGCGGGCGCTTCAAAGCCCTTGGTCTGTGGCGCCCATACGGGCAAGGGCGCATCGCCTTCTTCAAACCAGCGGAGCGTTTTGCTGTCCTGCGTTTTGCGTATGGTATCGGGCAGAATGACGATTGGCGCCTGCAAGCCCTTGGCGCCATGCACGGTCATGATGCGCACCACATCGCCCGCGGCTTCCGCTTCGCGCTTGATCTCGGCCCCACCTTGCCGGAGCCAATGCACAAAGCCCTGCAGCGATGGCGGGTTGAGCTTTTCATGTTCCAGCGCGGCATTGAGCAATTCATCCAGCGGATCGCCCGCATCCGGCCCAAGCCGCGCCAGGATGCGCGCCCGCCCCGCGCGGGAATCAAGCGGGCCAGGCGCGCCGAGCACATCGGCAAACAGGCCATGGGGCGTGATGAAATCAAGCTGCGCCGCTTGCACTGACAACCAATCCGCCACGCGCCCGAAATCTGTCGCACTGCCACGATGCGCCATCAGCGCCGCATGCAGCGATGCTTTGCCGCGCCCATGCGCGAGGGTGAATAGCGCCGTCTCATCCAGCCCGATCAGCGGGGATTTGAGCAGTGCAGCGAGGGTCAAATCATCATCCGGCAGTAGCAACCAGCCAGCGAGTGCAAGCATATCCTGCACCGCCAATTCATTCGCCAGCACCATACGGTCAATGCCGCCAACCGGGATGGAAAGCTTCTTCAATTCGCGCACGAGTGCGGGCGCAAAGCCACCGCGCTTGCGCCCACGGAGCAGCACCAGAATATCGCCGGGGCGAATGGGCCGGCCATGGGGCTGCGCATCTTCCTTGCCCTTTTCGATACGCGCCGGAAGGGTTTCGTGCTCCACCATGTGCTTGATGCGTTGCGCCAACGCCGCCGCCAGTGCCGGTGCCGCGCCTTCCGCCGCCACCGCCTGTTCAGGCGGCGCCCAATCGGGCGGCGGGTCGGCCTTCTCTACTTGCAGGATCGGCCAGAGTTCGACATTCCCGGCATGGCCCGCGCGATCCACGCGATGTTCCAGTTTTTTGTCTGCGGCAACACCATCACGCGCCGGCGCCTCAGCGAATACTGCATCCACCAGCGCCAGCACGGGCTGGGTGGAACGGAAGGAAACATCGAGCGGCACCGGGCGGAAATCCTGCCCGGATGATGTCACCACGCCTTCGTAATGCGATTTCTCCCGCACAAAGCCCTCGGCATCCGCGCCCTGGAAGGCATAGATGGATTGCTTCTGATCACCCACCGCGAAGATGCTGCGCTGTTCATCCCGCGCGCCAAGGCCCGCGAAGAATTCCGCTGATAACGCACGCACAATGCCCCATTGCTCCGGGTTGGAATCCTGCGCCTCATCCAACAGGATGTGATCCAACCCATCATCCAGCTTGTACATCACCCAGGCGCTGCCGGGATTATCCAGCAATTTGCGCGCGCCCGCGATCAGATCATCGTAATCGAGCAAGCCGGCATTTTCCTTCGCCGCCTGGTAGCGCCGCAGCACCGGCGCGCCGATGGCGAAAAGCGCCAGGCTCGCTGCAAGCACGCGTGCGGCGGCGTGATCCTGATCCAAAACTTGCAAGCGCGCGGCTTCATCTTCCATCAATCGCTGGATTTCGGCCTGCCTTGGTGCGGCGATGGATTTCGTCGCGAAGGTCTTGCGAATGCCACCCTCGGTCGTGAAGAAAATACGGCGCCATTCTGTATAGGCTTCCGCGCGTGCAGCGTGATCCCGCACCAGCCATGCCGCCATGGCGCCGGCAAGTTTTTGGTCATTTGTGCTGCCGCCCTTCAGTGTCTGCGCCGCCTGCCGCAACGCAGGTTCCTGATCCGGTGCGGCGATTTCTGCCAGAATCTCCGCCACTTCCGAACGTGCCGGAGAAAGCCCAAGCTTGCGCATCAACGCCGCCCGCAGCCCTGCCATGCCTTGGCGTTTTTCTTCGGCCTCCAAAAACTTGCTGCTGGCGCCGGCCATGGTGTTGATCACCTCGGCAAAGCGCGTCGGCGCCTGATACTTCGCCAAAACCGCCAGCGCATCCTGCGCCGCCCCGCCCACCAGCAGCGCATCACGTTCGCGCGCCAAAAGCGCGCGGCCATCCTGTTCCTGCATGACAGCAAATTGCGGCGCGAGGCCCGCTTCCAGCGGAAAGCCGCGCAGCAGGGATTGCGCGAAACCATGCAGCGTTGAAATCCGCATGCCGCCGGGTTGTTCCAACACCTCCACAAACAAGCGCCGCGCCGCCGCCAGCCCCTCGCGTCCCGGTGCGGCACCTGTCAGCTTTTGCAATGTCGCTGCGAGCTTCGCATCATCCGCGACCGCCCATTCACCAAGCCTAAGCGCCAGGCGCGTCGCCATTTCCGCCGCGGCTGCCTTGGTGAAGGTCAGGCACAGGATGCGCCCCGGCGGCACACCTGCCAGCAATAACCTGAGTAACCTATCCGTCAGTAGCTTGGTTTTTCCCGAACCCGCCGAAGCCTCCACCCAGGCGGAGGCATTCGGATCGGCGGCGCTTGCCTGCGCAGCTTCGGCGCGTTGGCGGGCCTCGCTCACGGAGCATCCTCCTCGCCAGAGGACCATTCATCCACCCGCGCCAGATGATCATAATCATCGCCGGGCGTGCCGCGTGCGGGGTGCGGGCGGCTTTCAAAGGGCGCGTCACCCAGCAACATGCGCTCCGCCAGCGCCGTAATCCGTGTGCGGGCAAGATCAGCCCATACCCTGCCATCTTTCGTGGCGGCGCCCAGGTTTTCTTCCTCGCCCGGCTTTTCGCCGCCACTCAATTTCCAATAGACAAGTGCAGCGGCCTTGGCGTCTGCATTGATCGTCGGATAGCCGCCGGCTTCCAGGATCATCGCCTCCAAAGCCAATTGCGGCGCGGCACCTGTCATAACCTGGGGCGCTCCCGGCACCTGCCCGGTCTTGTAATCCAAAACGCGCCAGCCGCCGCCGGCCAATTCATCCAGCCGATCCGCCTTGGCCAGGATTTCAACCTCTCCGCCCGCCAAGTGCAGCAGGATGCTGCCTTCATGTTCCGTCAGGCAGCGCAGCAAGCCATTTTGTGCGCGCAGTTTTTCTTCTTCGGCAATCACGAATTCGCCCATGCGCGCCATGCGCGGCCCCCAAAAGGCGAGCACGCCGGGATGTACTGATTCCTTCTGCAAGGCCTCGGCACAGGCTTGCGCCCATAAGGCACGCGCCGCGGCAAGGCCGGGCCAGCCCGTGCCAAGCCCAGCCAGAAAAAACCGCATGGCGTGATGCACCAGCGTGCCATATTCCCGCGCGCCGATATCGGCATCCAGATCATCAAGCGCCTGCAGGCGCAGGATACGTTTGGCGTAGAAGGCGTAAGGATCAGCGATAAGCTGCGTCGCGTCCGAAACACTCAAACGGCGCGGACGCACTGCCACCGGCGGGCGCGGCGCCGGGCGGCCCCAGGGCTTTGCGTCGCCTTCCGGCGCATCCAAACTTGCCGCCCAGCGCGCGGCGTCACTGGCGGGGATTTTGATCTCACCCTGACCCTTCAGGAAGGTTTCAAGGCGTGTCAGCCAACGTGTCGGCACGCTTGGCGCACCGCCACGTTTGCGCGCGCTGGACAGCACCAATTCGCCGCCATGGCTTGCGGCATGGAAGAAATCCGCCGCCACACGGCCAATGCGCGCTTCCGGCGCCGGCAGGCCGAAACGCGCGCGCATCGGCCGGCTCATCCAGGGACCGGGTTCCGTTGCTTGCGGCCAGATGTTTTCTTCCAGCGCACCCAGGATCACGCGATCGAAATGCTGCAAACGCGCTTCCAAAAGCCCCAGGATCGCAATGCGCGGATGCGCTGCCGCATCACGCCGCGCGCGAAACGGCGGCGCAATCGGTCCCGCCAACATGGCATCGAAGGCCGCCGGCCATTCGGCAGGCTTGATCGGCGGCACTTCCACCAGCGCCTCAGCAAGGGCGGCCAAATGCCGCGCCAAAGCCTCCCCTTCCTCACCGGCATAAAGCCTGAGGCCGCCCGGCACATCAGGTGTCGCGGCAAGCGCTTCCGCTGCCGCCAAATGGAGCGTCAGCAGATCAGCGGGCGGGCGCGCTGGGCTTGGCGGCAGGGCAGTAAAATCGCCAAGTGCCGAGTGCAAGGCATCCAACAAGCCAGGCAATGCGGTATCGCCCTTGGGCAAGGCGGCGCGCAGCGCACCAAGCCCTGCTGCCGGGCGCGGCCCGCGCAAGCATTTCCTCTCCAGGGCGCGCACCGAATCAAGCCAGGCGCCGCGCTCCAAGCCCGCGCTGCATAGCGGATGCTTCAAGACTGCCAGCAAGGGCGCAGGCGCGAAGGCATCCGCCACCATGCGCGCGATCAGGCGCAGAAACGCCGCCGCTGGCGCATCGGCCAAGGGCGCGCCGGCGCTGTCATCGGCGGTGATGCCATGGCGCGCGAGCTCTGCCGCCACACGCCGCGCCAAATCGCGATCTGGGGTGATCAAGGCGGCGCGCTTGCCGGGGACCTCCATCGCTTCGCGCAGCAAAAGCGCAATGCCAGTGGCTTCCTGCTGCGCATCGGCGGCTTCAAGCCGGCTGATGCCAGCAAGTGCGGCCTGCCAGCGCGGCGCATCGCGTTCGGCCCAAATCTCCAAACCCTCAGCGGGGCGGAGGCTGCGTGCCAGCATCACAGCGCGATCGGCGGGCGCGCCTCCGTGATCCGAAGTGCTCCATGGGCGCGGCGCATTGGGTTCCACGCCAAGATCAGCCAGCAATTTCAATTGACCGGCAAAGGGATGGCTCGGCGCGCGACGAATGGCCTCAGCAAGGCTTGGCGTGATGGGTTCGGCCATGCCTTGCAGCACCAGCGCGCCATTGGGCAGGTTCGCAATGCAGCGGAGAAAGGCAGTCGCGGCGGGAATGGTACCGCCCGCACCAATGCCGGCGGCGATCAGCTTTTCGCGCGGTGGTGCCGCTTCCAGGGCGCGGCGTTGCGCAATCAACGCGCGCACACGCGCCAGGCCAAGATCCATCAGGCGCCGGTTTTGCAGCCAGCCATTCCAATCGCGCACCACCGCCTGCAATAGCTTCGTGGTGATCTGCCAATGTACCGCCAATTTATCCGGCACCAGCCCATCCAGGCGCGCGAGCCAGCTTCCCGCGAAATCCAGCGGGTCCGCGGTTTCAATCAGGTCAAGATCAGCTTCTTCAAAGGCAATTTCATCGAAAAGCGTCGCAAGCTCTCCGGCCAATAGCCAGGCTTGCTCGGCGCCAAGCGGCCCGCCGAAGCGGCGCGGAATGCCAAGCACAATGCGCGATAGCACTGATTGCCGCGTCAGCGGTGCCACTGCCGGTGGCAGGTCCAGCAAAGCGGGCAGCGCCAATTCATCCGCTTCTTCCACCGAAAGCCCGGGCAGCGCGCGCATGCGCGGCAGCAAGAGCGCGCGGCCTTCCGCTGCGGTCAGGAAGGCTTCGCGCAAGGCACGCGCGGCGCGGCGCGTTGGCAGCAGCAGCGTATAGGTAGCGAGTGCGGCAGGATCATTGCGCGGCGTTTGTGCAAGCAACCCCTCGGCCAGCGCGGGCAGGAAGCGCTGATGTGCGGGGATCGTGAAAACGCGCAAGGCGGGCGCTTTAGAACAACGCGCGGATCACGCCGCTGCGCAAGACATCTTCGGCATGTTCCAGATCAGCGGGCGTGGAGAGATGAAACCACACGCCATCATGCACCAGCCCGTAAAGCCGCCCGGCTTCAATCGCGCGTTTCCAAAGCCTCATCAGGCTGAAGGCGCCGCTTGGTGCATCGGCAAACAACGCAGGCGAGAGGATTTGCACGCCACCGAAAAGATAGGGCGAGACCTCGCCTTCTTCCGGCCGGCGCAGCAGGCCAAGCGGGTCAAGCATGAAATCCCCGCGCCCGACCTCACCGGCGATTTGTGCCGTGCGGATCAGCAACAAAAGCCCATCCATGCGTTCGGGATCGAAGGCGGCGGCGAGGCGTTGCAAGGCAGGGTGCGGGCCATCCAGCCAAAAGGCATCGCCATTCACCACCGCGAAGGGCGCATCGCCCAGCGCGGGCAGGGCGCGGGCCACGCCGCCACCGGTCTCGAGCAAAGTTTCCTCGCGTTGCAGCGTGATGCGTGGTGCGCTGCGTGCGGCCACACAGGCCGCGACCTGATCCGCCAGCCAATGCGCATTCACCACCGCATCAGTGACACCCGCATCGGTCAGGCGATCCAGCGCGTGATCAAGCAGGCTCCGCCCCGCCAAGGGCAGCAGGGGTTTGGGCATGGCTTCCGATAAGGGGCGCATGCGCGTGCCAAGGCCGGCCGCCAGAACCATGGCGCGGGAAAGGGTGATCATGCAGGCTCCTTCGCCGGATCGGGATTGCGGCGCAAGTGGCGCGGCAGGGCAGCATCCAACCACAGGCGCAGCGGTGTGGTGGCGGGGTGTTCCAACGCCTCGGCCAAAAGCCGCCAACAACGCGGCCCATGGACAAGGTAATGGTGCTTGTTGTCGCGCCGCGAGAGCCGCACCCAAAGTGCCGCCACGCGCAAATGGCGCTGCGCGGCTGAGGCGGCCATGGCGGCGGTGAAATCCTCGCGCACCACGCCGGGCCTTGCGGCGAAGTAGCGTTCAATCGCGGCATCGCGCGCTTCTGGCGCCACATCGCGCCGCGCATCCTGCACGAGTGAAACAAGATCATAGGCAGGGTGCCCCAACCCGGCATCCTGGAAATCGAGCAAGCCGGTGCGCCGCGCGCCCGTGCGTGCCCCAAGCCGCATCAGATTGGCCGGGAAGTAATCGCGATGCACAAAACCTTGCGTGCCGGCGAAGGGGGCGAGCATGGCCCGAAGCGCATTATCAAGCCCGGCGCGAAGATCATCACCGGGCGCGCTTCCCATCATCGCCGGCCACCACCAATCGAGGAAAGTCGCCGCCGTCGCCCGCGCCATGGCCGCCGCATCCCAGGCGGGCAGGCCGGGCGGTGGCGCTGCCTCATGCAAGGCCGCGAGGGTTTCAGCGGCTTCGGCGTAAAGCGCGGGGGCAGGCGCGCCGGCTTCCAACAACGCCGCATGGGTGGCGTCACCGAAATCCTCCAGCAGCACCAGGCCCGCTTCGGGGTCGGCCGCGATGATCTCGGGCGCGGAAAGCCCCAGCCCCAGGATATGCCCGGCAATGGCGATGAAGGGGCGGGTGTTTTCCGGCGGAGGAGCCTCCATCAACAGCGCCGGGCGCGGCCCGCCCAGCAGCCGGGTATAGCGCCGGGCAGAGGCGTCTGAGGGCAGCGGGTCCAGCCGCGCCGCGCCAAAACCGGCGTTTTTCAAGAAGTCCATGGTCATGGGCGCAGCCCCTCAAGCCTGGCATCCCAACCGCGCAGCACGACATGGCGCGCTTCTTCTGCCGCGCCGGGGGTCAGATGGATGCGAAGTGCGTCAGCGGGTACCAGCATCCCCAGCCTTTCGGGCCATTCCACCAGCACAATCCCCTCTCGCGCTTCGTCCCAGCCGAGTTCCACCAAGCCATGGGGACCGGACAGGCGATAAAGATCGAAATGATGCGCGGGGCCGGCGGGCAAATCATAGCTTTGCACCAGCGTGAAGGTCGGGCTTGGCACTTCAAGCGCGGGATCGCCTGTGGCAGCGCGCAGCACGGCGCGGGCAAAGGCGCTTTTGCCGGCGCCAAGGGGGCCATCCAGCAGCACCGCATCACCGGGGCGGAGCATAGGCGCAAGCCGCGCCGCGAGTGCTTCCGTCGCCGCCAGATCGGGCAGATCCAAGGCAATTTCCACCGGCCCTTGATCCTTTCTTCCCGCCAAAGCTTTGAACCCTTCGCGCCTTCGTCTATCACGCCCCCCTGGATTCGGGGGAGAGCCCATGCCGGCCGAGATTGAAACCGATGTCGCGATTATTGGCGCGGGCCCTGTCGGGCTTTTCGCGGTGTTTGAATGCGGCATGCTGCGCATGAAATCCGTGGTGATTGACGCCTTGGAAGCGATTGGCGGGCAATGCACCGCGCTTTATCCGGAAAAGCCGATTTTCGACATTCCCGCCCATCCGCAAATCGCCGCCGCTGATCTGATTGGCAAGCTGGAAGCCCAGGCCGCGCCCTTCGCGCCGCAATATCTGTTTGGCCGCCGTGTGGAGACGCTGCGCCAGGAAGGCAATACGCTGGTGCTCGGCACTTCGGCGGGAGATACCATTCGCGCCAAGGCGGTGATTCTGGCCGCCGGTGCCGGCGCCTTTGGCCCCAATCGCCCCCCACTGCCCGGTCTTCCCGGCTACGAAGCCTCAGGCGCGGTGCGCTACATGGTCGCGAAGCGGGAAGAATTTCGCGGCAAGCGCGTGGTGATTGCGGGCGGCGGTGATTCTGCCGTGGATTGGGCGCTTTCACTCAAGGATATCGCGGCGAAGGTGGTGGTGGTGCATCGCCGCGCAAAATTCCGCGCGGCACCCGAGACCGCTGCGCAGCTGGAAGCCGCCGCCGCACGGGGCGAGGTTGAAATGGCCATCCCCTATCAGTTGCACGGCCTGAAGGGCGACGGCACGACGCTGGAAGCGGTGGAATTGGCAACACTGCAAGGCGAAACCCGCGATGTGCCGGCGGATCATTTGCTGGCGTTTTTCGGCCTATCCATGGATTTGGGCCCGATCGCCGATTGGGGGCTTGGGCTGGAACGCAGCCATGTCAGCGTGACGCCTGCAACGTGTGAGACCAATATCCCCGGCGTCTATGCCATTGGCGATATCGAGACCTATCCCGGCAAGCTGAAGCTGATTCTGCAAGGCTTCTCTGAGGCCGCCATGGCAGCGCATGCGATCCATCCGCGCGTCTTCCCCGATA
>JADCFR010000341.1 GCA_020249415.1 Roseomonas sp.
CGCCATGGCCATTCAGCAGCATGGCGCGCTTGAAGCCGGCCCGCGCGGCGGAACGCACAATGCCGCGCAAAACGCCACCAAAAGCCGCGTAATCCAGCGTGACGGTGCCGCCGAAAGGCACGTGATGTTCGGCCAAACCGGTCCAGACGCAGGGTGTGACCACCACCTGTTCGCCGGCGGCCATCATGCGCCGTGCGACGCGATGCGCGACACCGGTCGCGCAGATGATATCAACACCGGTCGCGAGTGCCGGACCATGTTGTTCCAGGGATGCCACCGGGATGATCACCAATGCCCCCGCCGCGGCGCGGGCATTGAGTTCTTCGGATGTCATTTTCATCCATTCGATTTCGGTCGTCATCGCCATTACTCCGCGGTTGCGCCAGATTGCTGCACCAGATCGCGCCAGATGGGTTCTTGCGCGCGCCAGAATGCGCCGAAAGCGGCGGGGGTTGCATCGGTGGTGGGCTGGAAGCTCATGGGCCTCAGCCTTGCCGCCAGGGCCTCATCGGCCATCACGCGCGTCAGCGCGGCATGCAGCGTATTGATCACCGGGGCTGGCGTGCCGGCGGGGGCGACGACAGACCACCAATTCAGCGCATCAAAGCCCTTGCCGGGCAGCGCCTCATCCATGCCGGGGACATTGGCGATTTCCGGCACATAGGTGATGCGCTGCGCGCTGCCCACCACCAGCGGCCGGAAGCGGCCTTCGCGGATATGCGGCAAAAGTGCCGGGATGGCGTCAAACATCATGTCAATCGTGCCGGAAGCCAAATCCTGGATCGCGAGTGATCCACCGCGATACGGCACATGGGTGATTTGAATGCCGGCGGCGCGGTTCAACTTTTCCAGGAACAAATGGCTGATCGTGCCCGTGCCGGAAGACCCCATGGTGACGCGGCCCGGATTGGCGCGGGCGAAGTCAATCAATTCGCCAAGCGTGCGATAGGGGCGCTGGCTATTCACCACCAACAGGATGCTGCCCACCGCAACGCGCGTGATGGGCGCCAGATCGCGCATCGGATCAAGCGGCATTTGCGTGCGATACAAATACTTGTTCGCCACCAGCACATTGGCGGAGGTGAACAGCAGCGTATGCCCATCTTTCTCGGCCTGCGCGACGGCCAAAGCACCCAGATTACCGCCAGCGCCGGGGCGGTTTTCCACCACCACGGGCTGACCCAAAACGGGTGCCAGGCGCTCGGCAATCATGCGCGCGATAATGTCATTGGCGCCACCGGGCGCGATGGGCACAATCAGCCGCACCGGGCGGGTTGGAAAATTCTGCGCTTGTGCGGCGCTGGCGGCGAAGATGGCGCTGGCGCCGATCAGGACAGCGCGACGGGAAAAGCTCATGGGGGGACCTCCGGCTTGGGACAGGGAAGGCTAAGCCGGAAAGGGGCAAGAAGAAAACAGGCGAATCAACCCCGCATCGCCGGCCCATCCAGAAATTCCCGCGCCTTGGCGCGCATCGCCGCCAGTTTTTCGGGCTTCAGTTTGCGCAAGCCCATCACCGGCATGGCCATGCGTGGGTTGCGCGCAAATTCCTCCGCATGGCGGGCGATGAAATCCCAATAGAGGAAATTGAACGGGCAGGCGCGTGGCCCCACCGCATCCTTCGCATCATGCGCGCAGCCGCGGCAGTAATCGCCCATGCGGTTGATATAGGCCGCTGACGCCGCATAGGGCTTGGACGCCATGACCCCGCCATCGGCGTAAAGCGCCATGCCCTGGGTATTGGGCAATTCCACCCAATCAAAGGCATCGGCATAGACGGCAAGATACCAGCGATTGACCTCGGCCGGATCAAGCCCAGCGATCAGGGCGAAATTGCCGGTGATCATCAGGCGCTGGATGTGATGCGCATAGGCGTGATCACGCGTCTGCCCCACGGCTTGCGACATGCAGCGCATGGAGGTTTCCGCGCCCCAGTAAAATGCCGGCAAGGGGCGCTTGGCGGCAAGAGCATTGCCTTCCGCATAGCCTGGCATCAGCAGCCAATAGAGCCCGCGCACATATTCGCGCCAGCCAATGATCTGGCGGATGAAACCCTCAACCGCATTAAGTGGTGCGAGGCCATCGCGCCAGGCTTGCTCGGCCGCCACGCAAATCGCACGCGGATCGAGCAGGCCGATATTGAGGCTGGTGGAAATCAGCGAATGGAACAGAAAGGGCTGATCTGCGGCCATCGCATCCTGATAATCGCCAAAGCGCGGCAGGCGGTCGCGGATGAAAGCCTTCAGTGCGGCTTCGGCATCGCGGGCGGTGACGGGCCAGGCGAAATTCTCTGCCGCGCCAAAATGCGCGCCAAAACGCGTGCGCACCAATGCCATCACCTCGCGCGTGATCTCATCCGGGGTAAAGCGTGGCGCGGCGGGGGGGGTGACGCCGGCGGGCAGAGAAGCGCGGTTTTCGGCATCGTAATTCCAGGCGCCGCCGGCCGGTTCATCGCCTTCCATCAGCAGGCCGGTTGCGCGCCGCATCTCGCGATAGAAGAATTCCATGCGGTATTGCTTGCGCCCCTTGGCCCAGGCGCGAAAGCGCGGCAGGTCGCACATGAAGCGATGATCAGCGCGAATTTCGACCGGCAGGCCAAGCGCTTTCTCCCACGCCTCCATATCCTGCAAGACACGCCATTCACTGGGATGGGTTGCGATGATACGCTGCGGCCGATGCCGCGCCACCGCGCGCGCCACTTCACCCGCAAAACTGTGCGTATTCGCTGTGTCATCCAGGCGGATGTAATCCACGGCCACGCCGCGGGCTTCCAAGGCGCGCGCGAAATGGCGCATGGCCGATAGGATCAGGATGATCTTTTGCGGGTGATGGGGCACATAGGTGCATTCCGCCATCACCTCCATCAGCAATACGCGGTCC
>JADCFR010000342.1 GCA_020249415.1 Roseomonas sp.
GGCTGATAGGGGTCCGTATTGGCGCCAAGCGCAATCGGGCGGGGCTGATAGCCAGGCTTGCGGAGCTCCTTCTCAAGCAGCGCGGCGATATCGGGCTTGAACATCAGCCGCGTTTCGAAATCGAGCCCCGGCGAGAAACCCAAATAGGCATGGGATGGCCGCGCATAGCAGTAGATGCAGCCATGCTCACAGCCGCGATAGGGGTTGATGGACCGATCAAAACCGAGATCAGGGCTTTCATTGTAACTGAGCGCGGATTTCGCGCGATCCTCGGTCAGGCTGGTCGGCAAGGGCGGCAATTCGGCAAAGCTTTGCTCGAGCGTCGCCCAGCCATCATCAAAGGCCTCCCGCCGCGCGGGTTCGAAGCGCACGGGTGGGTTGGAAACAGCGCCGCGCCCCTTGCGCGCCAGGGATGGCATGGCGAAGCAGGCGGTGCCGCTATCGCCGGGGGTCAGGTTGGGGATACCATCGGGCATGAAATGCGTCCCTTTCCAATCACCCCGACAATGCCAAGCCGAACATGACACGTCAAGAACAAAATAAGAACAAATGAACGTCCTTCCCATCTCTGCCATCATCCCCACGCTGAATGCCGCCGCCAGCCTGCCAGCGACGCTTGCGGCCTTTCGCGGGCAGGTGGCGGAAATCATCATCGCCGATGGCGGCAGCAGCGATGGTACGGTAGAACTTGCGGAAGCGGCTGGCGCACGGGTGCTGAGCCCCCCCCGTGGTCGCGGCCCACAACTGCGCGCGGCGGCCGAGGCCGCAACCCAGCCCTGGCTGTTGGCGATCCATGCCGATACGCGCCCAGGCGCCGGCTGGCAGGAAGCGATGGCGGGCTTCATCGGGCAACCCGAAAACGCCACCAAGGCCGCCCATTTCCGCTTCGTGCTGGATGATGCCGCGCCCGAGGCACGGCGCCTGGAAGCCATGGTTGCCTGGCGCTGCCGTTGGCTTGGTCTGCCCTATGGCGACCAAGGCCTGCTGATCGCGCGTGATTTTTATCAGGCGCTGGGCGGTTATGAGCCCGTGCCGCTGATGGAAGATGTCGCGCTCATCCGCCGCATTGGCCGCAAGCGGCTTTGCGCTCTGCCAGTGGCGTTCATCACCTCGGCCGAGAAATGGCAGCGCGATGGCTGGTATGCGCGCTCGGCGCGGAACCTGTTCTGCCTGTCGCTTTGGTTCGCGGGGGTTTCGCCGGAGTGGATTGCGCGGGTCTATGCGCGTCGGCGCTGATCGGCTTTGGTGAGGCGATGCGCCGCCCCGTTGTGATCATCTTCGCCCGCGCGCCACGGCTTGGTGCGGTGAAGCGGCGCCTCGCTGCGGGCATCGGCGCCCGCGGCGCCCTGCGCTTCTACCGCACCATGCTGGCGGCAACTGCCTGGCCCATTGCGCGTGACCGGCGTTGGCGCACGGTGTTGGCCATCACGCCGCGCGGGGCGCGGGCGGATTGGTCGAGTCTAGCGCCACCCGACACGCCGCGCATAGCGCAAGTTTCCGGCGATTTGGGGCGGCGGATGGAAAGAGCACTCGCCCCCTTTCCGCGCGTCATTCTGATCGGTAGCGATATTCCGAGGCTTGGGCCCGCCGATATCGCCGCCGGGTTTCGCGCACTGGGCCGCGCTGATGCCGTGTTCGGCCCGGCGCTGGATGGCGGCTATTGGCTGGTCGGCTTTGGTCCCCGGCGTCCGCACAAACCTTTTGCACAGGTGCGCTGGTCCAGCCGCCACGCGCTGGCCGATACCCTGGCCAATTTCCGCCACCATCGCGTGGCGCTGCTGCCGCCCAAGCGCGATGTGGATAGCGCCGAGGATTTGGCAGCGCTGCGCCTGCCCGTGCTTATTCAGTAAGCGAAACCACCCTTTTGCGCCCTTGAGATTTCTCTTCCGCAATTTGACGGAAATTTAAGGCATCCAACCTATGCTTTCATTGGGAGGTCCCCAATGGAACCAACAAGCATCGGATCCGATGATAGCGCCCGCGAATGCCGCCAGCGTGTTGCGGCGCATTTGCAGGATTTGCATCGTATCCATCTCGCCCTTGCCGAAGACAGCCGCACGCTGAAGCGCTTCACCACCGAAGGCAATGCGCGGGTGGAGCTCGAACTGGCCGCGGAAATGCTGGAGCTTTACATGGCCTCCAGCTCGGCCTTTCTGGAAAACATGCGCGGGCGGTTTGAAGCGCGCCTGCCGCTGCTCCGCCGTGGTGAGCCTG
The DNA here is from genome assembly GCA_020249415.1 of Roseomonas sp. GTDB lineage: Bacteria > Pseudomonadota > Alphaproteobacteria > Acetobacterales > Acetobacteraceae > Neoroseomonas. The sequence goes on from JADCFR010000342.1 coordinate 2,215, forward strand.
CCTTTGGCAATCACCCGGAACGCGCCCCCGAACATGGCGCGTTTTGGCTCAGTTTCTCGCGGCTTTGCGCGGTGCTCCGCCGTGCTACCAAGCAGGTCGAAGCCTAAGCCCCGACCAGGCGCTCAGCCAGGCTTTGGAACATGGGCAGGCCGTCCTCGCCGCCCATCAGCGGGTCCACCAAATCTTCCGGATGCGGCATCAGGCCGCAGACGCGGAGATTGTCTGAGAAGACACCCGCGATATTGCGCGCGCTGCCATTGCGATTGGCCGCTTCCGTCGCCTGACCGGCTTCATCCACATAGCGAAAGGCGACCAGCCCTTCGCCTTCCAGCCGATCCAGCGTCGCCTCATCGGCGAAGTAATTGCCATCACCATGCGCCATGGGCGCGCGAAAGCAATCGCCCTGGCGCCATTGCGCGGTAAAGGCTGTGCCCGCGCGTTCCACCCGCAAGCGGCAATCCATGGAAAGAAAGCGCAACGTCGCATTGCGTAGCAAGCCACCCGGCAAAAGCCCGGCTTCGATCATGATCTGAAAGCCGTTGCAGACCCCAAGCACATGCCCGCCACCGGCCGCAAATTCCTTCACCGCGCGCATGATGGGCGATTGCGCCGCCATGGCCCCGCAGCGCAGATAATCGCCATAGGAAAACCCGCCCGGCAGCACCACCAGATCAAGCCCCTGTGGCAGCACCGCTTCACGGTGAAACAGCATGGCCGGTTCGCGGCCCGAGGCGCGCGTCAGCGCAAGGCGCATATCGCGCTCTCGATTCGTGCCGGGGAATACAATGATGGCTGCTTTCATGGCCTTCAGGTCCTGATCAGGCGGAGCCAATGCAGCCCACCCATGAATATCATTGTCACCAGCGCCGCGAGGGCAGCCGCCGTCACCCAGCGATTGATCGTCCGCTTGCCACGCGCCACCATATTGCCGCGCTTCACCAGCGGGACGCGCTGTTCGCGCCAGCGCAGCCCCATGGCAATCAGCACAGTCAGCACCAGCATCGCGATCAGGCTGGCCTTGACCACCTTAGACGATCTCCACCCGGAAGCTTTCGATCACCGTATTGGCGAGCAGCTTGCGCGCCATATCCTCGGCGATCTGCTTGGCCTTTGCCGGATCGGCCTCAGCCAAATCGAGTTCAATCACCTTGCCGGCGCGCACATCATGCACGCCGCCAAAGCCAAGGCCTTCCAAAGCATGGCCAATGGCCTTGCCCTGAGGGTCCAAAACCCCCGCCTTGGGCATCACATAGACACGGGCCTTCATATCAATACCAACCACCGGTTTTGCATATTGCCTCTCCTGGCGAAGGGTTTTGTCTGGCGCATCCGATTCACGTCTCCGGTGCTCGGCTTCGCCTGCGCCCTGCGACGATCGGATGCGCTCATTGGATAGCCTCGGGCCCTTTCATGTCGCGCACCCCAGCTTCGGGCAGAATACCCAGGCGCCGGGCCACTTCCTGATAGCCTTCCTCAACCTTGCCGAGGTCGCGGCGGAAGCGGTCCTTGTCCATTTTCTCGCCGGTCTTGGCATCCCAAAGCCGGCAATTATCCGGGCTGATCTCATCGGCCAGCACGATGCGCATTTCCTCATTTTCCCAAAGCCGGCCGAATTCCAGCTTGAAATCCACCAGCGTAATGCCGACGCCAAGCAATAGCCCGGTCAGGAAATCATTGATGCGGAGCGTCAGCGCAATCATGTCATCCAGATCATGGGTGGAGGCCCAGCCGAAGCAGGTGATGTGTTCTTCCGCCACCATTGGGTCATTCAGCGCATCATTCTTGAAGTAATATTCAATGATGGACCGCGGCAGGCGCTGGCCTTCCGGAATGCCCAGCCGCTCCGCAAGCGACCCGGCGGCGACATTGCGCACCACGACCTCAAGCGGGATGATCTCCACCTCCCGGATCAATTGCTCACGCATATTGAGCCGGCGGATGAAATGCGTCGGGATGCCGATTTCAGTGAGGCGCATCATCAGGTATTCGCTGATGCGGTTATTGAGCACACCCTTGCCGGTGATGGTGCCCTTCTTCTTCGCGTTGAAGGCGGTGGCGTCATCCTTGAAATACTGCACAAGCGTGCCGGGTTCCGGCCCCTCGAACAGGATTTTTGCTTTACCTTCATAGAGTTGGCGGCGACGAGCCATGGGTCAGTCATCCTTTGGCCCAAGCAGCCTTGGGCAACGCGCGACAAGACTTGCTACTATAGCAGCCCCCGCCCCAAGGGGCTACTTTGCGGCCAGCGCTGCCCGCGCCACCACACGGTCCGTAAAGGCATGGGCGCTGCCAAGATAACTGCTGGGGTCCGTCATGGCCGCCACCGCCGCCTGATCGAGTCGCGCCGCAATGGCTGGAATGCGCGATAGGGCCGCCGCCAGGGTAATACCTTCCGCACGCACCGCATCGCAGGCGTCATTCACCTTATGATGCGCCTCGCCCCGGCCCAGAATGGGGGCGAGCCGCATCATCACGGCCTCGCCCATGATCATGCCATGGGTTGCGTCCAGATTGGCGCGCATGCGCGCCGCATCCACTTGCAGCCCCTCGGACAAAAACCGCGCCTGCGCCACCGCGCCATGGGTCAGCAGGAAGGCTTGCGGCAGGGCGAGTGCTTCCGCCTGCCATGGGCCGGTGCCGCGTTCCAGATCATGCGCCATGGCCGAGAGCATTTGCGGCACCAGCGCATGCACGCCGCGCGCTTGCGCCAGAATATACTCGCAAGCAATCGGGTTGCGCTTTTGCGGCATGGTCGAAGACCCGCCGCGCTTGGGCACATGCGGTTCCGCCACCTCGGCCAATTCCGTTTGCATCAGCAGCATCACATCCGTGCCGATCTTGGACAGACTGCCACACAGCACCCCAAGCCAGCAGGCCACTTCCGCGACACCATCGCGCGCCACATGCCAGGGAATATCGGCTTCGATCAGGCCAAGTTCATGCGCCAATTCGCGCGCCACCGGCAGGCCCTGATCACCAAGGGAAGCCAGCGTGCCAGCCGCGCCGCCAAAGCCAAGGCGCAGCACGCGCGGGCGGAGTTCGCGCAAGCGTTCCAAAGCCGTGATCAGCGGATTGACCCAAACCGCGACCTTATAGCCGAAGGTCACCGGCAGCGCGTGCTGCAAATGTGTCCGCCCCGCCATCACCGTGGCGCGATGCTCAGCCGCGAGTGTCGCAAACCCCGCAATGGTCGCGCGCAAATCCGCTTCAATCAGCGCGAGGCCATCGCGGATCTGCAACACCAGCGCGCTATCCATGATGTCTTGCGTGGTGGCCCCCCAATGGGTCCAGCGCCCGGCATCTTCCCCGGCCAATTTGGAAAGCTGATTGACCAGACCCACCACCGGGTAGCCAGTATTGCGTGTGGCGGCGGCCATGGCGGCACGGTCCAGGCTATCTGCCCGCGCGACGCGCGTGATGGTGGCTGCGGCCTCGGCCGGGATGATCCCAAGCCTTGCCTGCGCACGCGCAAGGGCTGCTTCCACATCCAGCATTTTCTGCAAATAGGCGTCTTCGCCAAAAGCGACACGCATGGCATCCGTGCCATAAAGCGCGCCGAGCACGGCGCCATCGGCGGGGTTCACGGGCATGATCTTTTCCCCAAAACCCGGCGCCGCGCGCCGGGCGGCAAGGCAGTGGAGTGTTAGGCGGCTTCGGGCGCCGGCGCGGGCCGCGCGGGGGCAACCACTTCCGCGCCGCTTTCGTTCAAATCGGGCGTGATCGTCTGCGCTTCGCCCCGATATTCTGGTTGGTCGCCGCCTTCGGGGGCTTCAGACCCTTCCTGGCCTTCCTGCGGTTGGTAGCGGCGCTGCTGATATTGCTGATGCTGCATCGCGGCCTGATTCATGGCGTTCAGGATGCGGAAGTAATGCTCCGCATGTTGGAAATAGCCCTCCGCCATCACGCGATCCCCACCGCTGGTCGCATCGCGCCCAAGCTGCAGGTATTTTTCGAAGAGCTGTTGCGCCGTGCCGCGCAGCCGCAAATCCGGCCCGTTCGAATCAAAAACGTGGTTGCGGTTGAGCGGCTGGCCGCCACCCTGGTTGCCACCCCCGCCACTATGGCGGAACTGGCCGCCCCCACCATGACGGTGACCGCCCCGGCCGCGCATGCGCTTCATGTTCATCTGTATTGCGTTTCGCTGTTCCGCATTCGGCATTTTCCGGGCGCAGCGGGCCAAGGCCCTGGGATACGTCCTGAATTCCGAGTCTGTTGCATCCAAACGGCGCCGAAAGGTTCGGGTTTACCAACCGTCTTTCGGGATCAGGGAGGGGAATCGAACTTCCTCGCCTCACCGCTTTTCCCTTCTAGCGCCTTGGCCCCGCCGCGCCAAGGGCAAAATCACGCGGCCCGGAGCACGAGGGCGCGGGGCACACCACCCAGATCGGCGCGGCAGGCTTCGGGGGGCAGGCCGACTGCGCGGGCGAGGGCCTCTACCGCCGCCTGCTGGCCCTGGCCCAGTTCCAGCACTGCCACCCCGCGCGGCGCCAAAAGCCGCGGCAGATCGGCGATGATGTGCCGATAGGCCGCCAAGCCATCCGTCCCACCGTCAAGCGCCGAGGCCGGTTCATGCCGCGCCACTTCCGGCATCAGCCCTGGGATGGCCGTGCTTTCGATATAGGGCGGGTTGCAGAGCACCAGATCAAACGGGCCACGGACCGCTGCCGCCCAATCCCCA
>JADCFR010000343.1 GCA_020249415.1 Roseomonas sp.
CGCGCCGATTGTGATGGCGACCTTGCTCGCGACACCGGCGGCCGAAAAACGCGCGCTGTCGCATCAGGTGCAATTCGTGGTGGCCGGCGCACCGCCGCCGGAAGCCGTGCTCGCCGCCATGAAGGAAGCGGGCTTTGCTGTCTGCCATGTCTATGGTCTGACCGAGGTTTATGGCCCAGCCGTGGTGAATGAATGGCACAGCGAATGGGATGAGAAACCCGCGCCGGAACAGGCCGCGCTGATGGCACGCCAGGGCGTGCGCTACCTCGCGCTTGAAGGGCTTGATGTGATGGACCCTGAGACCATGGCGCCTGTGCCCGCTGATGGCGCGACGATGGGCGAGGTGATGATGCGCGGCAATGTTGTCATGAAGGGCTATTTGAAGGATGCCGCCGCCACGCAATCTGCCTTTGCGGGTGGGTGGTTTCACACCGGTGACCTCGCGGTGAAATATCCGGATGGGTATATTCAGCTTAAGGATCGGTCGAAGGACATCATCATCTCGGGCGGTGAGAATATCAGCAGCATTGAAGTAGAAGATGCGCTTTATAAGCACCCATCCGTTGCCGTGGTGGCGGTGGTGGCGAAGCCGGATGAGAAATGGGGCGAAACGCCCTGCGCCTTTGTGGAATTGAAGCCGGGCATGGCGGCAACGCCTGAGGAACTGATTAACTTCGCGCGCCAGCATTTGGCGGCCTTCAAGCTGCCGCGCCATATTGTTTTCGCGGAATTGCCCAAGACCTCCACCGGCAAGATCCAGAAGCATGTGCTGCGCGCACAGGCGCGGGCGCAGTAGGAAACACCCGATCATGTTGGAATTTCATGGGGTCTTTCCCTATCTTGTCTCGCCCATGGCACCCAATGGTACGGTGCTGGAAGGCGAATTGCGCCGGCTGGTGGATCATCTGATCGCCTCCGGCGTGCATGGGCTGACACCCTTGGGCAGTACTGGGGAATTCGCTTATCTGGATGCGGTGCAAAGGCGGCGGATTGTGGAAATTGTGGTGTCGCAAACCGCGGGCCGCGTGCCGGTAGTGGCTGGTGTGGCGGCGACCACGATTGCGGATGCGGAACGTCAGGCGCGCGATTACGCGGCGATTGGGGCGGATGGTATCCTCGCCATTCTGGAAGCCTATTTCCCGTTGAATGATGCCGCAGTGGTGTCCTATTTCACCGCCATTGCGGATGCCACTGAATTGCCGACGGTGCTCTACACCAATCCGAATTTTCAGCGTTCCGATCTTTCATTGCCGGCGATTGAAAAGCTTTCGCATCATCCGCGCATTTGCCTGATCAAGGATGCCTCCACCAATACCGGGCGCTTGCTTTCCATCATCAACCGTACGCAAGGGCGGATTGGGGTTTTTGCGGCCTCTGCCCATATTCCAGCCGCCGTCATGCTGATTGGCGGCAAGGGCTGGATGGCGGGGCCGGCCTGCGCCATTCCGCGCGAAAGCGTGCGGCTTTATGACCTGTGCCGCGCCGGGCGTTGGGATGCGGCCATGGCGCTGCAACGCGCGCTGTGGCGGGTGAATGAATTGTTTGCCGCGCATTCGCTGGCCGCCTGCATCAAGGGCGCCCTGCAAATCCAGGGTTTTGCAGTGGGTGATCCAATCCTGCCGCAGACCGCTTTGTCACCCGAAGGACGCGTGGCGGTCGAAGCCGCGCTCAAGCTGGCGGCAGAGGCTTTTGCCGCCGCGCCCGAAATCTGAGGGTCTGAGCATTCCGCAAAAGCGCCTGCCCTTCATCCTGGGCGCGATGGCGGCCATTGGGCCGTTTTCGATTGACATGTATTTGCCGGCGCTGCCGATGCTGGGCCAGGCGCTTGGCACCACCGCAGGGGCCGCGCAGGCGAGCCTTGCGGTGTTTTTCCTGGGCATGGCACTGGGGCAGATTTTCTATGGGCCCATCGCGGATCGGTATGGGCGGCGCCTGCCGCTGTTTATCGGACTTGGTGTTTACACTGCGGCATCACTGATTTGTGCGCTAGCGCCCAATATCGAAAGCCTGATTGCGGCGCGGTTGATGCAAGCACTTGGCGGTTGCGCGGGCATGGTGATTGCGCGGGCCGTGGTGCGCGATGTTGCCGATGAGCGCGGCGCGATCCGCCTGATGGCAAAGCTGATGCTGGTGATGGGGGTGGCGCCGATCATCGCGCCGATTGTCGGTGGTGCTTTGCTTGGCGCAATTGGCTGGCGCGGGATATTCCTGTGCCTCGCGGCTTATGGTGCGATATTGCTGATGGTGATTGCGCTTTTTCTGCCAGAGACCTTGCCAGTCGAACGCCGCCGCCGCGATGGTTTGCGCCAGGTCTTTGGCGTCTGGCAGCGCTTGCTGGGCGATGGCTATTTCATGGGCCATGCGCTGGCAGGTGGCCTCGTGATCGGGGGGATGTTCGCCTATATCGCGGGATCGCCCTTTGTCTTCATGGAACTATACGGCGTGCGGGCGGAGGATTATGGCTTTTATTTTGGTGCCAATGCCATCGGCATCATGCTGGTTGGGCAAATCACGGCGCGCTTGGTTGATCGCGTGGCACCGGCGCGCATGCTGACCATTGCGCTTTCGATCAGCGCGGTATCGGGCCTCGCGCTGCTTGGTTTTACCAGCAGCGGCTTTGGCGGTTTTGCTGCGCTGATTGTCGCGCTGTTCGTTTATGTTTCCATGATCGGCGCGGTCATGCCACTCACCGCCGCGCGCGC
>JADCFR010000344.1 GCA_020249415.1 Roseomonas sp.
CGGAAGGAAGACAGGCGCCATGAGTGGAACGCTGACTGACCAGCCGATGATAGATTTCCGGAAGGAAATTTTTGCGGATGAACGAGACGATCATCTGAATGAAATCGGCAAACCAACGCGACGGCAGGATATCACGGGTCATGTGACGGGACGCTCGCCCTTTTACGATGATCATCTCTTTGAGGGCCTGCTGCATATCCGTTGCGTGCGGTCACCGCATCATGCGGCGCGGGTTCGGCGGATTGATTTGACTGCCGCGGAGCGCATGCCGGGTGTTGTGCGTATACTCACCGGAAAGGATGTGCCGCGCAACCTCAATACCCTGCTGTCATTGCTGGATTTCGGCATTGATGATGAACCTGTGCTGTCAACGGACCGCGTGCGCTATCGTGGGGAACCGGTTGCGGCCGTTATCGCCACATCAGAAGCGCGCGCGCGCGATGCTGTCGCCAAGGTGTCGGTTGACTGGGAACCGCTCCCGCATGTGTTGGATGTGGAGGAGGCAATCAAGCCCGGCGCGCCAGTTGTTCTTGATATCTACCCCAGCAATAGATTTATCTATCACGGCAAATACGATCATCAGAAGCTGCGTTATGGCGATGTGGAGGCTGCCTTTCGCCAGGCGGATCATATCGTCGAAGGCCGTTATCAGATGTCACCGATTGAACAGGCGCCAATTGAAACCTGCGGTGCCATCGCAACACCTGAACAGAATGGGCGCTATGCTTGTTATAGCGCGACCCAGGCGCTTTTCTTTTCACTGGCAGTTTCCTCAAAGGTATTGGAAATGCCATCAAGCCGCCTGCATTTCATCGGGGGCACTGTGGGCGGTGGCTTCGGCGGCAAGGTGGATAGTATTCACGAACCGCTTGCCATCCTTGGCGCCATGCTGACTGGACGCCCCTGCAAAAGCATGTGGGACCGTGAGGAGGAAATGCAGGTCGGCGCACCACGCGGCGCTGAACGCTGGTATATCAAGGATGGTGTGATGCGCGATGGGCGCATTATTGCGCGCAGCTTCACTGGCTATTTCGATTCCGGTGCCTATACGCGTCTTTCCTCCTACGCCATCATCAAAGGTGTTGGGCATCTGCCTGGCCCCTACACGATCCCGAATGTATCGGCGAATGTCTATTGCGTTTACACCAACCGCACGCCGGCAACTGCCATGCGCGGCTTCGGCATTACCGGCGTTGATTTCGCCATTGAAGCGCATATGGACAAGGTGGCCGACACTGTCGGCCTTAACCCAATTGAACTCCGTATCCTGAATGCCTATCGCGATGGTGACATGAAGGCGCATCGGCGGCTCGCGAAGAATTGTGCCCTGATCGAATGCTGCCAGGTGGTGGCTGAAAAGGCCGGCGTGAAGCTAAGCCCTGCCATGCTGGCCGCTTCGTCCCGTAAGGATGGCGGGGGTGAAAGAGCGAGATTGCCGATCAGCACAGCAACAGATGAGCATGGATTGGTCCGCGGTTTTCAGGGCGGCAGCTATGGCCGCAAGGGCGCGAAGCCGGCGCCGCTTTCAGGGATTTCCCAGACAATACCATCGGCCACGCCTACGGCTTTGCAAACGCCGCCGCCTGCTGCAGCACCACAACAGCCGCAGCCACGCGCGGGCAGCATGCGGTTTTCCTCCATCTCCGGTTTCAGGAGGCGTTGAACCATGGCACTTCATCGAGGTCGCGGCTTTGCCGCCATCAATTACCCAATCGGCATGAATCTTGGCGGTGACCCCAGTCAGGCGCTGATTCATTCCAATCCCGATGGCAAATTCACCGTCGCCCTTTCCGCCATTGATCTTGGCCAAGGCATGAAGTCCGTCACGCGCCAGATCGCGGCAGAGACCTTGGGCGTGCCGGTTACGGATGTTTATGTGGACACCGCCGATAGCGATACGGGCCCGCATGATATGGGCAGTTTTGCAAGCCGGGGTACGCATCGCATGGGCAATGCGGTGATCATGGCTGCCAAGGAGGCCCGTGCTGTCATGCTTGAGGCCGCCGCTGAAGAACTCGAGGTAGATGCAGCGGATTTGGTGACGGATGGGCGCGGCAATATCCATGTACGCGGTGCGCCGGGGCGTTCCATCACCACCATGGCCGCAGCACAGGCAGCGCAATTCAAGCAAGGCCGCACCATTGCGGGCCGCGGCATTTTCCTCATTCCGCTCAGTGAAGTGGATCCCGATACAGGTGAAATGACTCCTGTTTCAACCTTCGCCCATGCCGCCATGCTGGTGGAAGTGGAAGTTGATGATGAAACAGGGGAGGTCACCGTCACCGACATGAAATCTGCCTATGAGGTTGGTCGCGCCTTGAATCCTCGATTGGTTGAGCAACAATTGCGCGGTGGCGCCTGGATGGGCATGAGCCACGCTGCATGGGAAACGACCGAACCCTATTACCCGGCGCGCGATCATGGCCCGATTGATTTCAACACTTACCTTATGCCTGGCCCCGGCGATTTGGCGCCGCATCACATTAGTGTGCTGGAACGCCCTGCCGAAGATGGCCCCTATGGTGGCAAGGGTCCTGGCGAGATGTGCGCCAATCCCGTTCTGCCAGCCGTGGTGAATGCGGTTTATGATGCGATTGGTGTTCGTATAGATGAGCTTCCTGTGACGCCAGAAAAAGTGCTCCGTGGCCTTCGCGCGCAGGGCGGCGCCAAGCCGCGTCGGCGATTGTGACATGGCGATCCGGCGCAGTATCGGCGGCATTGACAGCCCAGAGGCGCTGGCGCGCGCCTTGCGTGATGCGCAGTATATCGCAGATGAGGGGCTTGCCACCGCGGCCTATCTCGCGCTCGCTCTGGGAAAGCCTTTGCTGCTGGAAGGTGCGCCAGGTGTCGGCAAGACCGAGGCTGCAAAAGCGCTTTCAGCCATCCTGGCGCGAGAGCTTGTGCGGCTGCAAGCCTATGAAGGCATAGATGCCGCCGCTGCCATGTATGAATGGAATTTTCCCAGACAAATGCTGGCTATTCGGCAAGCGGGCGATTCCTACATCAATCTCTATGGTGATGATTTCCTGATCGCGCGCCCCTTGCTGCTCGCGCTGCAACGGCCCCGCGAAAGGCTATTGCTGATTGATGAGATTGATCGGTCCGATCATGAATTTGAGGCTTTCCTCCTTGAATTCCTGTCTGATTTCAGCCTGTCCATCCCAGAACGCGGCACGATACGCGCAAGCGAACCACCTGTTGTGGTGATGACATCAAACCGCACGCGGGAATTGCATGAAGCGTTGCGGCGGCGTTGTGTCTATCATTGGATTGGCTATCCCGATCCGCAATTGGAAGCGCAGATTGTGATGATGCGCGCATCTTCCGTCGCGCGGGATACGGCGCATCGCGTGGTAACCGCAGTTGGCCGGCTGCGCAAGGAGCCTTTGGCAAAACCGCCAGGCGTTGCTGAAACGGTTGAATGGGCGGAAGCGGCAACCTTGTTGAATGCCCAGGGTGCTAGCTGGCCGGCTGCCTTCGCGCGGGCGATTGGTGTGGTGCTGAAGGATCAGGATGATCTGGCCTATATTGCGCCTCGGCTTGATGCTGTTCTGAAGGGCGCGGCATGATCCCGCCTGCGCTGGCCCCTTTCCTCGCTTTCCCGCAAGCGCTCCGTGCGCAAGGCTTTGCGGCAGCGCCCGAGCAAACGGAAGGCTTCATCGCTGCCACCGGGTTGCTGGGGCCGAGGTCAATCCATGATCTGCGCCGCGCCGCGCAGGCCATTTATGGCCCGGCACAGGAAAGACTCGAGGAATTCAACGCCGTTTTTGACGTGGTCTTTCTTGGCAGGGCATTTCTTGCGCCTGCCGAATCGAAAGGAGAGGAAGTACGGCGCGCCTTTGATGCGGGCGAGATTGAATTGCTGCCGCAACCCGAAGATGAAACCCCCTCTGGCCAGGACGCAACGGCGCTCGAACGATTGTCAACGCGCCCGCTTCATGGTGCGGATGAAGAAGCAGTGCTTCGCGCCTTTGCGCGCGCCTTGCCGGGCGCTGTGCCGCGGCGTCGTTCGCGTCGGCTTCGTGCCGGCAGCGGCGTATTGGCCGATCCGCGTCGCGCCTTCCGTGAATTGCTGCGCCGTGATGGAGAACTGAGCCGATTGCCGCGGCGTCATCGGCAGCCAAGGCAACGGCGTGTGCTGTTGCTGATTGATGTTTCGGGCAGCATGAAGGCGGGCACCGATGGTGCGCTCAGGCTGGCGCATGCCATGGTACAATCGCTTGAACGGGCAGAGGTCTTTACCATCGGTACGCGTCTCACACGCGTAACCCGCGCCTTGCGCTATCGTAACCGCGATCAGGCGCTGACACTCGCCGCCGGGCTTGTCGCGGATTGGGATGGCGGCACGCGGTTGGGTGAGGCGCTGGGCATCTTTCTTTCCGTGCCACGTTTCGCAAGCTTCGCACGCGGCGCGGTGGTGATCATTCTATCCGATGGCTTGGAACGCGGCGGACCTGACGCATTGGTGCAGGCCATGCAGCGGATGCGTGGTCTCGCCTGGCATATTCTGTGGCTGAGCCCCTTGGCGCATGCGCCGGGCTATCAGCCGGAAACAAGCGCCATGCGCGCCATCCTGCCCTATATTGACGATTTGGCGGATGGCAGCAGCGCGATCGCCATTGCGCGCTCCTTGGTTGGGACAGTGCCTTTCGCGCGCACTGGAATAACCACATGAGGATCATTGACAGCCATTTTCATGTCTGGCGTCAGGCGGATCTTCCCTGGCTCATGGGCCCCATGCAGCCACGGATTTTTGGCGGCTATGAAGCGATCCGGCGCGATTATCCCATCAGTGAATATCTCGCCGATATCGCCGCCACTGGTGTTGAGAAAGCGGTTTACGTCCAGGCCAATTGGCCCAACGAAAAAGCGGTGGAGGAAGTGGCCTGGATCGAGCGCTTGGCGCTTGAAACGGGCTGGCCGCATGCCAGCATCGCATATGCGGATATGATGGTTGAGGATATTCGCCCTTTTCTGGATCGCCTGATGCGGCATCCGCGGGTGCGCGGCATTCGTCAGCAATTTCATTGGCACAGGAACCCGCAGTATCGCTTCGCCATGCATGCGGAGCTCTGCCGCGACACGCTGGTTCAGCGCAACATGGCGCGGCTTGCTGATTACGCCTTGACCTTCGATTTGCAGGTTTTTGCGGGGCAAATGCTCGGCGCCGCTGAATTGGCGCAAGCCTGCCCGCGTGTGATTTTTGTTTTGCAGCACGCGGGGATGTTGGAAGATCTTTCAAGCAGAGGGCGGGAGGAGTGGCAAAAGGGCATGGCGGCCTTGGCCGCCTGCCCCAATGTCATGGTGAAGCTTTCCGGGCTTGGCACCTTTCTGCATCGCGTGGATGCAGCGCATATCGCTTGGGTTTATGCTGAAACCCTGGTGCATTTTGGTCATGCACGCTGCCTTTGGGGCTCAAATTTCCCGATCGAGAAACTCTGGACCGGATACGCCCCGCTGCTCGCGGCCCATCGCAACGCCATGCGCGGTCTGGATGAGGCCGCAATGCGCGCCCTGTTATTCGACAATGCCAGCCGGGTCTACCGGCTTTAGGGAGGAATGATCATGGCTCTTGAAATCAAGCTGCTGGATTACGGCGATATCGAGCTGGAATCGAGCTTTCTGGTTCTCGCGCGAGATTGCGGAAGGATCCGTCGCGTGCCGGTCTATGGTTTCCTGATCATGGGCGGGCGTTACCCAATTGTGGTGGACACCGGCTATCGCGACAATGCCATCATGGAAACGCTTGGCATGCGCGGCCTGCAATTCCATGAGAATATGATCGAACGTCAGCTTGCGCGTTTCGGCGTGAAGCCCGGCGATGTGCGCTATGTGCTGCATACGCATTTGCATATTGACCATGCTGGCAAGGATGATCACTTCCCGATGAATACGACCGTGGTGGTCAATCGCCGTGAATTGGAATGCTCAGTCTCTGGCCTTATGCATCCGCAATACCCAAAACCCGATGTCCAGCATTTGATCGAAAGGCTGCATACGCGCCATGCGCTGCGCTTTGAGGATCTGGAGCTTTCGGGACCCGTGGAGATCATGCCAGGCGTGGTGCTTGAAGCAGCCAATGCGCATACTGAAGGCTCCATGAATGTCCATGTCGAAACGGCTGAAGGGCGCGCGACGATCTGCGGTGATGTGATTTATGATTTCAATGACCAGATTGTGGAGCCGGTGTTTCAGGTGAGCTTCCATGAACCACAGGTCACCGGCAATCATGCGGGATCGAAGCGCGGCGAAAAGGCGGCCATCAAGAAGCTGCTCAATTCCTCAAAATTCCTGCTGCCGGTGCATGACAAGCCCGCCAAGATTGAGCATGGCCAGGTGGTTGGGCGGCTTGATCTTCAGGTACCAGGCCCTATTTCACAAACCGTTGCGCGCCGGGATTGGTTTCCGGTCTGAAGGAGGCTGCCATGGCTCATGTCGCGCTAGATCCGGGTTTCCGCCGACTGATTGATGAACATGCCCCTGTGCGACAGGCGGGCAGCGGCTTCACCTTTACCGAAGGGCCGATCTGGCATCCGACGGAACAATATCTGCTTTTCTCCGATATGCCGGCGGATGTGCGTCGCCGCTTGGATCGCGCCGGTGTGCGAGAGGTGGATCGGCCATCCAATAAATCAAACGGGCTTACCTATGATGCTGAGCTCAATTTGTTGATTTGTGAGCATGCAACCTCCTCCGTTGTGCGCCTCCGTCCCAATGGCACGCGAGAAGTATTGGCGAGCCATTATCAGGGGCGAGAGCTGAATTCGCCCAATGATATTTGCGTGAAATCCGATAGCGCGATCTATTTTACCGATCCCTGGTATGGCCGCATGCCAGTCTATGGAATTGAACGACCGCGGCAGCTGGGTTGGCAAGGCGTGTTTCGTATCAGGCCAGGTGCGCGCCCAGGTGAAGATCCGCAGCTTGTCGTGGATCGCTATATCTTCAGCCAACCAAATGGCATCTGCTTTTCGCCGTGTGAGAAATGGCTTTATGTGAATGACACGGAACAGGCGAATATCCGTGTATTCGAAGTCGCTGCCGATGGAAGCTTGCGCAATGGGCGCATCTTTGCCTCAGGTTTGCGTGACAGCCTCGCCCCTGGCTTGCCCGATGGCATGAAATGCGACACGGATGGCAATGTTTGGTGCACCGGCCCTGGTGGGATATGGGTTTATGCGCCTTCAGGCAATTTGATCGGCAAGGTTGCCATGCCGGAAATGGCGGCCAATCTGCATTGGGGTGGGCCGGATTGGCGTACGCTTTATGTCTGCGCCACAACTTCCGTCTACGCCGTGCCGGTCAAGATCGGCCCTCGTCATGAGCCTTTCATGGCATCGCGAAACACAACACGCGAAAATTCGCAACGGCAGGATGAGGGCTTGCACCTGGATGCATCGCGCTGCGCCTTGATCATTCAGGATATGCAGAATGATGTGGTGATGGATGGCGGTGCCTTCGCCTCATCTGGCAGTCCGGATCATTGCCGACAGCAAAATGCCATTCCCAATATCGCCCGGCTTGCGGCGCATTGTCGCAGTCGCGGCATTCCGGTGATCCATGTCTGGTTTGTCAGGCGCGCCGATGCCCGCGATATGACCCTGAATGCACCGCTATTCGAAGGCTGCGTGGATGCCAATGCCATGATCGAAGGCACCTGGGGTGCTGAACCCGTGCAAGGGCTTGAAGCGCAGCCCGGTGATCACATCATCCGCAAGGCGCGCATGAGCGCCTGGGAAGGCACGTCACTTGAACGCATTCTGAAAGCCGAGGGCCGTGATTTCATCATCGAAACCGGCGCCTGGACGAATATGAGCATTGAACATACGGCCAGAACCGGTGCGGATAAGGGTTATGTCATGGTGATCCCAGAGGATGGCTGTTCCACCATGAATGCGGATTGGCATCGCGCTTCCATTGACTATGCCATGCGCAATGTCGCGACGGTGACGACGACGGATGAGGTGATACGCGCGCTTGGCTAACAGATAGCGAGAAGCCAGGAAGTTTGGCCAATGCCTTCGCCACCATGGCGACGGGTGATAACGACCCAATCAGCAGCGCCAGAAAGGCGTTTTGAATGGAGGGAGGGCCGGCTCGGGCAATCTGAACAACTGGGATAAGTGTATGTCCTGCCTGAATGCAGCGTGATGCCGTGAACAGGAGATACCATGAGGAGACGACCCCGCCGGAACCACAGCCCGACTTCCGAGGCCAAGGTGGCGCTTGCTGCTGTGAAGCGCGCGAAGACGCTGGCCGAACTGGCGCCCAATTCGATGTCAAGGCGGGCTTGCTGAGCGCAAAAAGATGATTGACCGTGAGCACGCCCTCCCTCTGGCGAAACAGGCCAAGGCGCTCAGCATCAGCCGGAGACGCGCTACGACGTCGCCCGCCCGGCTCCGGCGGCCGATCTTGCGCCGGTCTGGGCAATGGACATCACCTATATCCCCATGGCGTGCGGCTCCGCCTATCTTGCCGCCATCATCGATTGGTTCAGCCAGAAGGTCCTGGCCTGGAAGCTC
>JADCFR010000345.1 GCA_020249415.1 Roseomonas sp.
CCACCTGCTTCAGGATCGCCTGAAACAGCGGGATATGCGCTTGCGGCACACCGCCTTCTTCGAATTCAATCGGGCCAGCCGGCGCGCCAATGCGGTGGCGGATGAATTGATCCGCGACTGTTTCTACAGTCTCACCCGTATGCTCACTCTGGAACAGCGCCTGCACCGCGGCAACGCGGGCGCCGGTACGTGGGCGCGCAGGCGCGCGCCTTTCGGCTTTCATGCCAGCCCCCAGCCTCGCGCCAGGGCGATTTGCGCGACCAGCGCATGCGCCGCTTCAATGCCCTTATTCATGCGGTCAGCGCGCGACCGCGCTTCCGCCTGTGCCAGGCTATCCACCGTCAGCAAGCCAAAGCCAATCGGCGCGCCATTTTCCACCGCGATATCCATCACACCCTTGCAGATGGCGTCACAAATAAAGGTGTAGTGATCCGTCTCACCCTTCACCACGCAGCCCAGCAGCAAATACCCATCCCAGCGGCGCCTGGCCTTCATCGCCATGCGCAGTGCGGCGGGCAATTCAAACCCGCCCGCGACATCCACGGTTTCAACCTCGGCCTGCAAATCCTGAAACACTGCCATGGCACCGAGCCGCATGCCTTCCACCACCTTGCGGTAATAGGGCGCCTGGATCACCAGAATGCGCGGCGCGTCACCGGCAAGATGCGCGCGGCCCCGGGCGGGCGAATCAACTGTGCTCATGGCGTTTTCTCCGATGGGATGGGACGGGTTTCCAGCACTTGCAGCCCATAGCCTTCAAGCCCGATCAGCGGGCGAGGATTATTCGAAAGCCGAATGATGCGCTTCACGCCCAGATCATCCAGGATTTGCGCGCCAATGCCGTAATCGCGAATTTCCGGCGCGATCGCATGGGTCGGCCCTCGCTTCAGGCGAATGGAAAGCGCATCAGGGCGCGGGTCACGCAGCAGCACCACCACACCGCGCCCGGCGGCATCAATCATGCGCATTGCCGCATGCAAATCACCAAGCCCGCGGCCCGAGACAATTTCCCGGAACAGCGACGCCGCATGCATGCGCACCAGCACGGGCGCATCGCCGCTGACATCACCCTTCACCAGCGCCAGATGCTCACCCGGTGCCGCCGTGCTTTCATAGACAATGGCGCGCCAGGTGCCGCCGATGGCCTGTTCAACCTCACCTTCCTCAACGCGGCGCACCAGCTTTTCCGTCCGCCGGCGATGCGCGATCAGATCAGCGATGGTGCCAAGCTTCAGCCCATGATGCTGCGCAAAAGCCACCAGATCGGGCATGCGCGCCATGCTGCCATCATCATTCATGATCTCACAGATCACGCCGGAGGGATTGAGCCCCGCAAGCCGCGCGAAATCCACCGCCGCTTCGGTATGGCCCGCGCGCACCAGTGTGCCACCTTCGCGCGCCACCAAAGGAAAGACATGGCCGGGGGTCACGATATGCTCGCGCCCCAATTCAGGATTGATCGCAACGGCGACGGTGCGCGCACGATCCGCGGCCGAAATCCCTGTCGTCACGCCATCACGCGCTTCGATGGAAACGGTGAAGGCCGTTTGGTGCCGCGTGCCATTGGATTGCGCCATCAGCGGCAAGCCAAGCTGATCCACGCGCGCGCGCGTCATGGAAAGGCAGATCAGCCCGCGCGCATACCGCGCCATGAAATTGATCGCATCCGGGGTCGCGAATTGCGCGGGGATCACCAGATCGCCCTCATTCTCGCGATCCTCATCATCCACCAGGATGAACATGCGCCCACGGCGCGCTTCTTCCAGCAATTCCTCGGTGGGCGAGATGAAATCAGCGAAGGAAGTGCGGATGGCGGTTTGCGCTGTATTGGAAGTCATGCCCTGAACTCCATCATGCGGGCGACGTAACGGGCCAGCGTGTCTATTTCGATATTGACGCGATCACCGGGCTGCAGCGTGCCAAAGCCCGTCATCGCGGCGGTATGGGGGATGATGTTGACGCCGAAGGTCGCGCCGTCAACCTCATTCACCGTCAGCGATACGCCATCAAGCGCGACCGACCCCTTGGGCGCGATGAAGGGCGCCAAGGCTTCCGGTGCGCGGAAGCGCCAGCGGACCGAAGCATTTTCGGGCGTCGCCGAAATCACCTCCGCCACGCCATCCACATGGCCGGATACGAGATGCCCGCCCAGCTCATCACCAAGCCTGAGTGCCCGTTCCAGATTGACCTTCTGCCCCGCCTTCCAACCACCCAAGGTGGTTTTCGCGACCGTCTCAGCCGAGGCATCCACGCTGAAGGAATCCGCTGACAACTGCACCACCGTCAGGCAAACGCCCGAACAGCAAATGGAAGCGCCGAGCACGGCCGGTGTTGGTTGCAGCAGAAAATCGGGGGTCACCCCCATCACGAGCCGCAAATCATGCCCGCCGCCAATCGGCTGCACCTCTCTGACCGTGCCAAGGGCGGTGACGATACCGGTGAACATGGCGCTAATCCCCAATGCGTTCGAATTCAGAGAGCATATCATCGCCCAGCGCCCTTTGCGCCGTGCGACGAAAACGAGGCATGGCGCTGAGTGCGGCAAGACGCAAGCCCTGAAGCGCCGAATGCCCATCACCGCCCATCACGGCGGGCGCATGGAACCAGACCAGCCGATCCACCAAGCCCTGGCGGAGCAGCGCCGCCGCCAACGCCGCGCCGCCTTCGGCGAGCACACGCGTCACCCCGCGCCGGCCAAGGGCACGCAGCAGGGAAGGCAGATCAAGCCCGCCCGCCGCATGGGCCGGCACGGTCACAATATCCGCCCCGGCGGCAATGAAAGGCGCCTGCGCCGCGGGCGGATGGCCGGGCGCGGTGATGATCAGCACCGGCGCTACCCCCGCGCCCTGCACCAGCCGGGCAGCGGGCGGCGTGCGCAACCTGGCATCCGCCACCACGCGCAGCATGGGCACGCGTTCCATGCCTGGGATGCGGCAGGTCAGGTCCGGGTCATCGGCCAGCACCGTACCTGAACCAACCAGGATCGCATCATGGCGCGCGCGCAGCGCATGCACTTCGCGCCGCGCAGCTTCGCCCGTGATCCAGCGGCTTTCACCGGAAGCGGTCGCAATGCGGCCATCGAGTGTGGAGGCCAGCTTCAGCGTCACCACCGGCATGCCCGCCTGGATGCGGCGGAAAAACCCGGCATTGAGCGCGCGGGCTTCGGCCTCCAAAAGCCCCTCTTCCACGGTAATCCCGGCACCGCGCAGCATGGCAAGGCCCCGGCCATTCACGCGCGGGTCGGGGTCGCGCATCGCCATCACCACGCGGGCAATGCCCGCCCCCGCCAAAGCCTCACAACAGGGTGGTGTGCGGCCATGATGCGAACAGGGTTCCAGCGTCACGTAAGCGGTGGCACCGCGCGCTGCCTCACCAGCACGGCGCAAGGCTTCAGTTTCCGCATGGGGCCTGCCGCCCGGCTGGGTCCAGCCACGGCCAATCACACGCCCATCCTTCACCAGCACGCAGCCCACGGCCGGGTTCGGCCAGGCATTGCCCAGCCCCCGCCGCGCGAGTGCCAGCGCCGCGCGCATGTGAAGCAGATCATCCATCATCGCGGCATCATCTGGGTAAGCGCCGGATAAGCGCTATTCCTTCCGCCCCAATTCGCCCAAAAAGGACTGGAAATCCTTGGCTTCGCCAAAATTACGATAGACGCTGGCGAAGCGCACATAGGCCACCTGGTCCAATTCCTTCAGCGTTTCCATCACAATCTCCCCGATCTTATGGGAAGCGATGTCGCTTTCGCCTTCGGTTTCCAGGCGGCGCTGGATGGAATTCACCAGTTTTTCGATGCGATCCTCGTCCACCGGGCGCTTGCGCAAGGCAACGCGAATGGACCGCGCGAGCTTTTCCCGTTCAAACGGCACGCGCCGCCCATCGGTCTTGATGATGGTAATCTCGCGCAGCTGCACACGCTCAAAGGTCGTGAAACGCGCGCCGCATTCGGGGCAGGCGCGGCGGCGGCGAATGGCCGCGCTATCTTCCGCCGGGCGGCTATCCTTGACCTGCGTATCCTCAAATCCGCAGAAGGGGCACTTCATGCCGGATAGATCGGGAAGCGATGGCAGAGCTCCATCACCCGCGCCTTCACCGAAGCTTCCACCGCGCCATTGCCGGCTTCATCATTGGCCCGCGCCGCGCCGTCCAAAACCTCGCCGATCAGCTTGCCGATCTGGCGGAATTCCGCCTCCCCAAAGCCGCGTGTGGTGCCGGCGGGCGTGCCGAGGCGCACACCCGATGTCACCATCGGCTTTTCGGGGTCAAAGGGAATGGCGTTCTTGTTGCAGGTCAGATGCGCGCGATTGAGTGCGGCTTCCGCGACCTTCCCGGTCAGCTTCTTCGGGCGCAGATCAACCAACAACAGGTGATTATCCGTGCCACCCGTCACCAGGTCCAAACCCTGCGCCTGCAATTCACCCGCCAGCGCCTTGGCATTGGCGACAATCTGGCGCGAGTAGGTGCGGAATTCCGGGCGCAGCGCGTCGAAATCCTTCGGGCGGTAGGGCTCGAGGATGCCTTCCGCGTCGAGCACCAGCGCGGAGGTCACGGCGAGGCCCCAGATCGCGTCGGCGCGCGGGGTGGCCTTCTCGGCC